>JBFMFJ010000374.1:0-3888 GCA_040752235.1 Candidatus Zixiibacteriota bacterium
GAAATCGGCCGGATACCGCACAGGATCAATTTGCGTTTTATCCACCACGGTGACGGCCCGATTTTAACATTGCGTATTATTCTGGCCGCATACCGCGGGCAGGCATCAGGATCATCTATAGAGACTTTTATGAAATCGGCCGCCTTTTCGGCTGACTCTTCAAGAGTGATTTCCGGCCTTTTTAATTTCGTTCCGGCCAGACAGGCGCAGTCGCGCGCCACCCCGATGGCCGACAGCATATCGGCACGGTTGGGAGTCAGGTCGAGTTCTATGACAGGGTCCTGCAGATTCAAATATTCAAGTGCCGGCATACCGATCGAGGCATCCTCATCGAGAACAATTATGCCGCTGTGATCATCACTCAGTCCCAGTTCCCGTTCGGAGCAAATCATGCCGCTTGATTCGACACCACGCAGCCTGGCCTTTTTTATTTTCAGGCCGTCCTTGAGGACAGCGCCGACTTTGGCCAGTATTATTTTCTGGCCATTGGCCGCATTGGGAGCGCCGCAGACAACCTGGAGCTTTTCGTCACCGCCGTCCACTATTGCCTTTTTCAGGTGATCCGAACCTTCGATAGGCTCAAGCTCGATTATCTGGCCGATACAAATATTGTCGAACTCCGAACCGAATAGCATTTCGACCTCGGCCTCGGTGCCGCTTAAGGTAAGCCTGTTCGCCAGTTCCTCGGCTGACCAGGGAATATCGGCCAGTTCTTTTATCCAGCTGTATGGGACCTGCATTATATGAATTGCCTTATAAAACGAATGTCATTTTCATAGAATAATCGGATATCATTAATCCCGAACTTGAGCATGGCAATGCGCTCAACTCCGATGCCGAAAGCATATCCGGTATATTTCTCGGAATCAATTTTGGCCATTTTCAGAACGTTGGGATCAATCATCCCCGCCCCCAGAATCTCGAGCCAGCCGGTATATTTGCAGAGCTGGCATCCTTTGCCCCGGCACAGGAAACATGAAATATCCACTTCAACCGACGGCTCGGTGAAAGGAAAATAACTCGGCCGAAACCGAAGATTCAATCCGGGCCCGAAAAAATCCCGGCAGAACGCTACCAGAACGCCTTTCAGGTCGGCCATCGAAACCCCTTCATCGACCAGGAAACCGTCAACCTGATGGAAAACGCAATATGACCGGGTCGATATTTCCTCATTCCGGTAGGTCTTACCCGGTGTAATGACTTTGACCGGGAGGGTGCATGATTCCAGAACGCGCGCCTGAACCGGCGTTGTATGCGTCCGCAGAACGAGATTGTCCCCCTCTACATAAAAGGTATCCTGCATATCGCGCGCCGGGTGATCCGGCGGGAAATTCAGAGCCTCGAAATTATAATAATCGGTTTCGATTTCCGGGCCCCGCTCGATGGCGAAACCCATACCGTGAAAGGAGCGGCACATATCATCGATTACCTGCGTAATCGGATGAATGGCTCCCAGACGGTGGGCGATCCCGGGTAGAGTCGGATCGATTCCCGCTTTGGCTTTCGAGAGACGGTACTTATCAAGCGCCTGTTTGACCAGTTGCTCGATTTCGGTTTTTAATACATTTGCCTCGGCGCCGATGCTCTTTCTTTGTTCGATAGGGAGGTCTTTCAGGGATTTTAAAACAGACGTAATAACGCCTTTACGACCGAGATATTTAATATTGATATTATTCAGGTCGTCCTGAGATGCAGCCGACGAGATCGCGGCCAGGGCCTCAGCTTTTATGGCGTCAAGATCTTTTAATCCGGACATAGCCAGCCTCGGAATCAGCCGGCCTTGGCCATATCCACGAGGCGGCCGAATGTGGCACCGTCAGTCGCGGCGATATCGGCCAGCGCCTTGCGATCCAGAGCGACACCGGCTTTTTTGAGGCCGCTGATGAACACAGAATAATTCAGCCCATGCATTTTGACGGCGGCGGAGATACGGGCAATCCAGAGACTGCGGTATTCGCGTTTTTTGCTTCTGCGATCGCGGTAGGCATAAGTCATTCCCTTATGAACCGTTTCCAGTGCCGTTCGATACAGCCGCGATCTGGCTCCGTAATTTCCGCGGGCTTTTTTGAGAACTTTTTTATGTCTTCTATGCGCGGCTACATTGTTCATTGCGCGTGGCATTTTCCAAACTCCTGCTACAAGTAATTAATCATCCAATTTAATAGGGAATCATTTTCTTTACGCGTCCGGTATCGACATGATTAACCAGACCCGACTTGCGAAGATTCCTTTTCCGCTTTGGCGATTTCTTAGTCAGAATATGCGAATGATAAGCTTTCTTCCGCTTGATCTTACCCGTCGCCGTCTTCTTGAACCGCTTGGCTGCTGACCGGTTCGTCTTGATCTTTGGCATTTTCGGTCCTCTTCTGTTTTGCTTTCGTACTCTGTTGTTTAGGGTTCAGAACCATCGTCAGGCGTCGCCCTTCCAATTTCGGTTCCTGGCCAATTGTGCATATATCCTGCAGGTCTTCTACGACTCTGTCTAAAATTTTTCTTCCCAGTTCAATTCGGGCCATCTCACGCCCGGTATACATCACGAAAACCTTCACCTTGCTTCCCTGCTCAAGAAACTCTCGAACGTGTCGGGTCTTGAACTGATAATCATGCTCATCGGTCTTGGGACGATACCTCATCGCCCTCATCTGTACCGTATGCTGCTTTTTCTTGGCCTGCTTTTCCTTCTTGGCCTGCTGATATTTGTATTTACCGAAATCCATGATTCGGCAAACCGGCGGCTGGCCGTTAGGAGCTATTTCGACCAGATCGAGATTTACGGCACGGGCCCTGGCCAATGCTTCATTAACCGGTAAAATACCAATTTGTTCGCCATTATGGTCAATAACCCTGATCGGCGAAGAGGTTATCTTCTCATTAACCCGTACCCGTTCAGTCTTCTTCTTTATGTTATCCTCCCTTTACAACAGTTTCGACTGTAAAGCTTTTTCGCTAATTTCGGCTTTTAGCAAATCGACCAGATCCTCCAGCTTCATGGAACCCTTGTCCCCGACGCCGTGAAGTCTGACCGATACCTGGCCGCTTTCTTTTTCCTTGGCCCCTATTATAAGCATATACGGAATTTTCTGCAACTCCGATTCTCTAATCTTATGTCCGATTTTTTCAGAGCGGGAATCCAGTTCGGCTCTCAAATCTTCCTTCCTGAGAGCTTTCAGAATATCCTGTCCATAATCGTTGAATTCGTCGGTAATGGGCAATATTTTCACCTGAACCGGCGCCAGCCAGAGCGGGAACTTGCCGGCATAATGCTCGATCAGGACGCCGAAGAAACGCTCAATCGAGCCCAGCAGCGCCCGGTGAATCATAAACGGCCGTTTCAAAGTGCCGTCCTTGTCGGCATAGGTCATTTCAAACCTTTCCGGCAGGGCAAAGTCGAATTGAATGGTTGAGCACTGCCAGCTGCGCCCCAGGGCATCCTTGATTTTAATATCAATCTTTGGGCCGTAAAAGGCGCCACCGCCTTCATCGACAGAATATTTCAGTTTCAAGATATCAAGAGCCCGCCTCAGTCCGTTTTCCGCTTTCACCCAGTCTTCCGGTTCACCGATAGCCTTTTCCGGCCGGGTTGACAGGTAAATATCGTAATCTTTGAACTTGAACGGGTCCAGAATATGAAGGCAGAAATTTATCAGCCAGACCAGCTCGTCTTCCATCCCCTCGGGGGAGACGATATGGTGGGCGTCATCCTGCGTAAATCCGCGAACCCGCATCAATCCATGCAGCACTCCCGGCATCTCATAACGATAAACTGTCCCCAGCTCCGCCCAGCGCAACGGCAGATCGCGATAACTCCACCGCCGCGATTTGTACATCATGATATGAAACGGGCAGTTCATCGGCTTGAGCTGATATTTCTCTTCGTCAACCTGAACC
>JBFMFJ010000375.1:0-3866 GCA_040752235.1 Candidatus Zixiibacteriota bacterium
TTCCGATTCTCTGGAATGAGCAGCTTCCCGACAAACTGGGACAGACTATTCCGGAAATTGCTGAGGTCCTGAGTGACATGACCCCAATGGTTAAGAAGACTTTCAGTTGCTGCGGGAATGATGAATTCAACCGGACTCTGAAAAAATCAGGCCGCCGGCAAATATTGTTGACCGGAATGGAGACGCATGTGTGTGTCTATCAAACCGCCATTGATTTGACTGAAGCCGGATATGAGGTCTATCTTGTCGCCGATTGCGTGTCATCGCGTACCGCCGACAACCGGCAGACCGGGATTCAGGCGATCCGCGATCTGGGTGCAAAAATCTGCAGTATAGAAATGGCATTTTTCGAAATGCTGCAGGTGGCCGAGGGCGACAAATTCAAGCAGATTATCAAAATTGTAAAATGACCTCTGATTTTTTACTTGCATCAACGGCCTTTCCACCCGTAATTATAATTACACAGGAAAGGAGGTGGTCCAATAATGATAATAGACCAATGTGAGGTGGCTGCTACTTAGCCAACCCCTTTCGAAAAATTATCGTTGGGGTTCGCTGAGTAAATCCCAACAGTTATACCGGCCCGGTGGCTTTGTGAATGCCACCGGGCTTTTTTATTTATGATTTTTGGGAAAATGTATGGGGCAAATCCCCTACTTTTTTCTATGAATTTCAAAATCAAATCTCAAACACGCCCTGAAATCGTCCGATAATACTAACATATCGAATTTTTGCTTTTGGTTAAATCAAGGAGGTCCGAATGCGCAGATTTCTGGTTTATTTGTTTTTGGTATCAATCGCCCTCTTGCCGGCATCAAACCTCTGCAATGCGGGCGTCGATATCGGTCTCTCCCTGGATAAGGACGGACTAAACAGCTTCTACCTGGCTATAGGCGATCATTACCGGGTGCCGGAAAAGGAAGTGGTTGTAGTCAGGGAGCGAAATATTCCTGATGAAGAACTTCCGGTTGTATTTTATCTGGCGGCCAGGACCGGCGTATCTCCCGACGCCATCATAAAATTACGTCTGGGCGGAAAATCCTGGATGGATATTACTTTCCAGTACGGCCTGACGGCCGAGGTTTTCTATGTTCCTGTCAACGGCGATCCCGGTCCGCCATATGGAAATGCCTATGGGCATTTCAAACACCACAATAGAAATGAGTGGGGGACTATCAGGCTGACCGATTATGATGTCGTTAATATGGTCAATCTGAAGTTCATATCGGAGCATTACGGCTGCACCCCGGATGATGTTATCAAGATGCGTTCCAAAGGCAGCAATTTTGTCAATATCAATGCCGAAGTTAAAAAGAATAAAGGGCAGGCCAACAAAGAACTGGCGAAAAATAACAAGGAATCGAAAAAGGAAAACGACAAAGGCAAGGGAAAAAATAAATAGTTGTCCGGGACAGCAGGATTGAATACTACGCAGGCGGTTGCCGGTTGGGAGCAACCGCCTGCTTTATTAGTTACTCGCCGGGGCAAAGTGAGATACGGGGAATCGGTCCGCCCCGGTACAAATAGTACAGCAGATAAGATACGTCGAGAAGGTTTTCTTTACAATCGCCGTTTATGTCGCCGGCACCGTAGGGTTGCGGCAACATGCCTCCTTTATACAAATAATTTATAATGAAGGAAGCATCGAGAATATTCGTATGGCAGTCGCTGTTGGCGTCGCCGGGAACACGATTATTATTGATTGTAGTATATCCGATACGCCAGACATACTGGTAAAAACTATTTCGCATGATTCCGGTGTACCAGGTCGGCCACCTGTCGCTCGGCTCATCGGTTTCAAAAAGCCAGGTCGAACGATAAGTATAATGATCCCAGGTATTAGCTTCGCCACGCGGGATAACCTCGTCGTACAATTCCCATATTAATCCATCAAGGCTGGTATATAAATATTGACCGGCACTGTCGACAGTAGTAAAATTCTTCCGGTTGATTGTAGCCAGCAAATAATATAATCCGTCATGGGGTGATTTTCGAACCTTAATATGCCAGAGCTGTTTGTCGCTGAAAGGAGCCGGTATTATGCATGTATCCGCCTCAGTATAAGTTTCACCCAGCTCCGATATGGTGAATCGGACCATCTGTGTTCCCATTCCGGCATAGACTTTATCGACAAACCATAAATAATAACTATTCATGTCGTTTTTGCAAATTGTCGGAGAAAGGAAATTCCAGGCGCTCCAACTGTCAATCAGATTGGATCTATTTTTGGCGACCCGGATGGTATCTGACGTGTTCCAGTCGATGCCGTCGGCAGACCAGTGCGCCAGCAGGAGATTATTTCTGGCATCACTGTCGGCCCACAGAAAAATAGTATATAATTTCTGGGTCTGTTCATCGAAGAGCAATTCCGGATCGGCGTTATGGCCGTCGGCCATTTCATCCGAAAGTTCCAGTATCAAATCTTCGTCCCAAATGGTGTCCGGATTAATTAATCCAATATTACTTTTGGTCTGGGGGTAAATGGTAATAGGATCCTCAATCCAGACCGTATCAAAAACCGGGATACTGTCAATATATCGATAACCAAAAGCATAAGGCCGTTCCCAGCCGCCCTCTTTCTGATTGCTTACCCTGAAAACGGGGTTTTCCATGCTGCCGTCACTGAAGGCATAGGGGGTGAAAACCAGCCAGTATTTCCATCGCGGCGACATTTCATCGACTATTATCGTGTCAAATCCTCCGGCCGAGTTGACGCCGATTGTGGCCTGACCGGCCAACGGGCCGAAATAATCCTGGAAATAGACTATATCCGGGTGGGTTACCTGGTTATTCATCGCGGGAACCCCATAATACAGGCTGACGTCAAGAGGTTCCTCGGCCCCTTCCGCCCAGCGGCATCCTTCGATATTCGCCGTACCGCTCTTGACGATTTCCAGTTCCAGGCCTGACGCCTGGATTTTGCTACTCACCAGGATAAAGCCCGATGCAAAGACTACTTTGAGAAAGCCACGCATACCTATGCCCCGATTAGATTGTTATGGAAATAACGCCTAACGGCAAGTAGATGGTTATCCGATATAAATATACGCTGTACTAAAAAACTGTCAAGAAAGATATTTTTGTCCAATTAAAATTATGTAAATGATTTGGCACACTCCTGTTTCACGCTGTCGCTCTGCAAGCACATGTCGATATTGCGTAATATGTTGAATAGCAATATGTTGCATATGTACCAGGTCGTGAGGTTGATTCCTGAAAAGACGCCTGAGTGGCAGTGCAGATTTATAGTGCAACGGCGCAAAAGTTGCGGCAAATGGACAACAATAGTCGAATTTTATTTTAAGATTGCAGGTTGAAGGAGTGTTTTATATTACCATAAATACCTGTACAATTATTGCACAATCCTGATTAGAATCAGTTGAACCTGCCTGGGTGCCGGCTTCAGCAGCGCCGGGCGCCGCTATCAGGTTTTACATTTTGTCTTCAGGGTCCGGGGTTCTGGTCGACCTACTGTCCCAATCCCGACCGAAGCGGCAATAAAAAAAGGGCATCATTATGATGCCCCTTCATACTTTTCGTCGGTCTTTACATTTTTATGGCTTCGATCTGCAGTTCGATTTTTACCTCATCACCGACAACAACGCCGCCGGTTTCGATGGCTTTATTCCAGGTCATGCCAAAATCGTTTCGGCTGATTTTAGTGCTGCCTTCAAAAGCGATTCTTTCCTTGCCCTGTGGATCGGTGATTTTACCGGTCATATCACAGGAAATCGCAACTTCTTTGGTGACGCCGTGGATAGTCAAGTTGCCGTGCATAATAAAGTTGTCGCCGTCTTTGTCAATTTTGGCGCTGGTAAAGGTAATCTCGGGAAATTTCTCGACATCAAAGAAATCGGCTGACCTCA
>JBFMFJ010000376.1:0-3843 GCA_040752235.1 Candidatus Zixiibacteriota bacterium
TAACCGCCAGCCCGATTTCGTTCGTGCCATGGAAGGCCGCCCGCATCGGCGATTCTCCTTCATCCAGATGACGGAATATATTTTCGATAACCACAATGGCGTCGTCAATAAGCAACCCCACCGCCAGCGACAACGACATCAGGGACATCATATTCAAAGTAAATCCCAGCAGTCTCATGAAAGTAAAGGTGGCGATAATCGAAGTCGGAATAGCCACCGCCGAAATAATAGTCGAGCGGATATCGGCCAGGAAGAGGAAGATGACAAAGACCGCCAGCAATCCGCCGAAAATAATATTGCTCAAAATTTCATGAATGGAATCTTCGATATAAACCGAATTATCGACCACCAGTTCGATATTCAGCCCCGGCGGCAGTTCGTTCTGGATTTTCGCGATCTGCTCTTTGATGATCCGAGCGACTTCCACCGTGTTGGCACCCGACTGACGTGAAATATCGAGAGTCACCGACTCTTTGCCATTCACTCGCGCCAGAGAGCGCTGCTCGATAATCCCGTCTTTGATAGTCGCTATATCCTTAAGATAAACCGGCTGCCCCCTGGGATTATCGATCGGAATATTTTCGAATTGAGAAACCGAGGTCAACTTGCCCATGGTGCGAACGACAAACTCGACATTGTCCTCATCGACGCGCCCTCCGGGAATCTCGAGGTTGGCGGCTTGAAGCGCCAGCTTGACCTTATCGATGGAAATCTGATAAGATTCCATTTTGTCGATATCCAGGAAAACGTTTATTTCTCGCTCGTAGCCACCTACCAGAGTCACGGCGCCGACACCCGGCACCGATTCCAGCCGTTTCTTGATATTGTCTTTGGCAAAGGTGGTGATTTCCTTAAGAGGCCGATTACCGTAGACGTTTAGAGACATAATCGGCTGACTCTGGGGATCATACCGCGCAATGACAGGTTCTTCGATATCTTCGGGCAGGTCTCCGCGTATCGCCGCGACTTTTTCGCGGACTTCCTGCGCCGCTTCTTTGCCGTCCTTCTCAAGAATGAATTCTATGACCAGCAGGGAGTATCCTTCCTGCGATTGCGCGTTAATATGTTTCACTCCCTCGATGGGATTGACGGCATCCTCGATCTTTTTGCTGACTTCGGTTTCAACCGCTTCAGCACCGGCGCCGGGATAGACTGTCTGGACAATTACATACGGAAAGTCGATATCCGGCATCAAATCGATGTTCATCTGTTGAAATGATGAATAGCCCAGAACAACCAGCGCCATAATCATCATGACCGTGAAAACCGGTCTTTTTATGGAAACATCGGCCAATTTCAAAGCTTTATCTCCTCTCCGTTCTCGTCAATCAGACGAACCACTTTTAAGAGTCTGCCATCGTCGAGATAATTCTGACCGACCGTCACAAGAGTATCACCCTGATTCAATCCTTCAAGAATCTCGACGGTGCCATCGAAATCAACTCCCAGTTTCACAATCCGCTTTTGGGCGTGGCTGTTGGCTGCCACAAAAACAAAGTTCTCGTCGGCGCCGCTGATGACAGCGCTTCGCGGAATGACAATTATATCTTTAAGGCTGGTGGCGACAATCGCCGCCCGACCGAACATACCCGGTTTGAGTTTTTTCGCGGAATTGTCTATTTCAATTTCGACCGCAAATGTGCGTGTCGCCGGATCGGCGGACTGAGCCACTTTATAGACTTTGCCGTCGGCGGTTATCGGTGATGATGACCCAATCGAAATCTTGACATGGCTTCCTTTGGAAAACAGGCCGATATCATTGCCGCTGACACCCAGTTTTATTCTGAGCCGGTCAACCGAGGCCACCGTAGCCACGGTCTGCCCGGGATAAAGATAATCACCGGCGGAGACATCGGTCGAAGTCACCATGCCATTGATGGGTGACTTGATTTCGACAAGCTGTCGGGCCGCCTCGAAATTGGCCCTGGCCACTTCATATTCGGTCCGCGCCCCGTCATACTGACTCTCGGAGACCGCGCCTTCATCGTAAAGGAATTTCATCTTATTGTAATTCTTCTCGGCATTCTGAAAAACGGATGAGGCTTGCATATAATTCGAGGAGGAACCTTTTCTGTCCAGCATAATCAGGACATCATCGGTTTTGACAAAATCACCTTCTTTAACAAGAACTTTTTCAACCGCTTCCGAAATTTTCGCACTTAAGACCGCCTGTTTTTCACCTTCGATGGTCCCGGTGAAGTTTTTGGTCAACTGCGCATCCGATTCGGCGACCAATGTCCCCTGGACGGAAACGGCGCGTTCGACTACAACCTGACTTTCCTGTTTATCACCGCTGCAGCCATATGCGGCAAGCATCACCAGGGCGGCACCAAGTAAAATTGTGATTTTCATGTTATTCATCTGACTGTTAATCCTTTTCATTCGCTATATTAAAAATTATAGTTGGTTGCTTTTTTAAGGGCCGATTTGGCCAGCCGGAAGTTATAAACCGCTCCGGCTAAGTTTGTCCGGGCATCGGTCAGAGCAGTCTGGGCCGATAACACCTCAAGCTGCGTTCCGATTCCGGATTCGAATCTCAAGTTTGCTATACGCATGCCTTCCTCGGCCTGGCTGATGGTCTCTTTCTGAACATCAAGTGACCGCTTGGCCATCTCGAGATCATCATAAGCCTGTTCCACTTCCAGTCGGATATCATCATAAGCCTGGTCCTCGGCAAGAGTCGCCTGATAGTAGTCGGTCTTGGCTTTGCGGACTTCGCCAATGGTCCGGCCTCCGTCGAACAGGGGGATATTCAGGATAAGCGATGCAGCCCAGCTTTTCGAGACTTCTCTTCCCCCCAGTTTGAAATCATCCGAAGCCGCGCTCACTTCATAAGTTGTATTAAAATTAAGATTGGGCCATAACCAGTTCCCCTGGTATATTCGTACCGCCTTGTCATACCCGCGTTTCTGAAGCCGGGCCTGCCTGATCTCCGGTCGATTCTGAAGAGAATAAGCCAGAAGCGAATCAAGCGACGGCAGGGCGATCATGATGGTATCCGCATAATCCGAAACCAGCCTGATATCATCATCAAGCGATAAACCGAGAAATGATTTCAGCCTTTTGCGAGACAGGTTGACATTCGACTCGGCTGCGATCAATTGCGGCTCAAGATTCATTTTCTCCACACGCGCCCGCAGAAGTTCATATTCGGAGACCATCCCCTGATCGAAATATTTTTCGACCACCTGAAGATTGTAACTGAGCTGCTCATAAGCCGATCTCAGCACTTTCAGGTTTTCCTCGGCCAGCAGGGCATCATAGAAATAGGACTCGGCCCCGAAAATAATACCGGCCCGAACCTCGGCCACTTTTTCATGCGAATACTGCTCGAAAATCTTGGCCACCCGGAGCGCCGCCCCCACCTTACCGCCGGCATACAGCGGCTGAGTGAATGACAGCGACAGGCTCATGTCATTATCCAGACCGATCGGGATCTTTTCACTGCCGAAAAATATCGACTGTGTTTTTATATTTCTGGTATAACGTCCGTCCAGACTGATCTGCGGCAGAGCCCCGGAACGGGCCGAGATGATTTCGCCTCTGGCCCGATCAATTTCTTTCTCTGCCGTGCGAAACTGGCGGTTATATTCAAGGGCCAGTTCGCGGGCTTTCTCTACTGTCAGGACCGTTTCGGCCATGGCCGCCGCATAAAAACCAATAAATACAATCAGAAAAATTGCTGTCTTCTTGACCATACTGTACCCACTCTATTTGTTTTTTGTTATATACTGTTTTACCATTTCGATCAGAGTCGGAATTATATTCTTGTACTCCAACTCCCGTGTCAAAAACATATTGCGGACCATTATTCCGTCGAAAACGGAATGCAATAATCCAAAC
>JBFMFJ010000377.1:0-3838 GCA_040752235.1 Candidatus Zixiibacteriota bacterium
GATGGTAACTTTGATCTTTCTCATAGATACTCCATTTTAAAGGAATTTTAAAGTTCACTTTGAGTGATGTATGACCCAAAAGGTGTTGACAACAGCCCAAAATTCATGACTTTGCCACTATCAAATTGGTTTTGTATTTAACCTGAGCTGGCTGTCTTAAAAATAATGATCCTGGCAGATATGTCTCACCTCCTTTCGATCCACACCGGGCCGGTTTTACGAGAGTTGATTAAATTCCATACACGGAAAAGATATGAGTAGGGTTTTATATCGCCCAATTCATTATCTGAGTTTTCTTTAATTGGGGCCGACTTGATTGATCGACCCCTTGAGATTGCTATATTTCCCCACCCCAAGGATGGTCCCATATGACCATCTTGAGGTAAATAATAAGGACAGGGATAATTAATTCCATCACTGCTCCTTGATGTGAGGATTGGGAAAACAATGGAATTCTGGTTAGTTACTCGCCAGGATTCCGTGAACTGCTATCAATAATTGTGCGCCCGGGATATTCAGTACAAGGATTCAGCTTAATTACCTTATTTTTTCATTACTCTCGGAAATTTTCACTCTGCCAAAGGCATTATTCCCGCACTTTATGGACGTTTACGGATTAATTCATTTTTTATAATACCGGGCCGGGTATTTACGAGGAGATATTTATTATTCCCCGAGACCCGACCCGGTTCGCATCCATTTGATCCGGCTTTTTAACCGAGTCTTCTTTCTAAGGCTCATTTTATGTATTGCATGAGGAATGCCTATAACCACGGCTGCTATAATGATTTTGATAAGTGCATATTATTTGGGGAATTACAGAAATATAAGGACAGATTTATCAGGTGAAATGAATACTCAGGTCACGTAAATTACGTGATTGCAAACTGCCAATCACGTAATTTACGCAAAAGAGTCGTATTGACTCGGATTTTTAGTTGCGGCTATTGGACAAACCAGAGAATGCCTGATTCGAGGCGACAATAATGATTCAAATGTATGAATCAGGGCCTGCGTGACGGTAATTGTCACTTGATGCAGACTGAACAAACCTATAAAAAAAAACCCGCCGGGAGCGGGTTTGATGTCGATTGTATCGAAAATTGATTCGATCGGCAATTATTCGGATTTCTCCTCGTTCTTCTCTTCCGCGGGAGTCTCAGCCGGGGCTTCAGTAGTAACCTCGGCGGGTGTCTCAGCTGCGGCGGCCTTAGCTTTAGCCTTTTTGGATTTGGCTTTGGCCTTGGCAGACTTTTTGGTCTCTATTTCTTCCGCCTCATTCTCGAAGGCCTTATCTTCCAGCTTTTCGGTGATACGCGCCGACTTGCCGGTCAGTTCACGCAGATAGTACAATTTGGCCTGATGAACTTTCCCCTGTCGGGTGCGCTCGATTTTGGAGACATTGGGCGAGTGAATGGGAAAGATTCTTTCCACGCCGATACCTGAAGAGACTTTGCGAACCGTGAAGGTTTCATTCAAACCGCTGCCGCGGCGGCCGATAACCGTCCCCTGAAATACCTGGATACGTTCCTTATCGCCTTCCTTAATCTTCACATGCACCTTAACCGTGTCACCCGGTTTGAAGGCCGGGAGATTTTCCTTCATGTAACCCTTTTCAATCTGGGCAATCCGTTTCATTGATCTATCCTCTCAATTAGTCGTTCTTTTCGCTTTTCTTGAGTTCCTTAATATATTCAATATCGTTTTTATCCAGTTCTACCTCGTCCAGTAATTCGGGACGGTTCTCGAATGTTTTTCTCAACGACTCTTTTCTCCTGTACTCCTCAATCAATCTGTGGTTGCCGCCGAGCAGAATTTCGGGGACTTTCATCCCCAGGAATTCTTCGGGCCGGGTATAAACCGGGGCGCCGAGAATTTTCTCGCTGTGCGAGTCGGCCATGGCCGATTCGAAGTTTCCCAGCACGCCGGGGATCAATCGCACGACAGCATCGGTAATCACCGCCGCCGCCGCTTCGCCGCCGGTCATGACATAATCGCCGATCGAAACCTCTTCTATCTCATACAGCGCCAGGATACGCTCATCGACACCAAGATAGTGACCGCAGATTATTATCAGCCGGTCAAGCAGCGAGTATCCAACCGCCGCCTCCTGCGTGAACTTTTTCCCGGCCGCCGAAGTGAGAATAACCTTCTCCCCCGGCTTCGCCTTTTGCTCGCAGCCGAGATCTTTCAGGCAATGGTAAAGCGGCTCGACCTTGAGGACCATGCCGCCGCCGCCGCCATACGGGGTATCATCGGCAGTGCGGTGTTTGTCGGTGGCATAATCCCGCAGATTGATGATTCGTATGTCAAAGAGCTTACTCTCAATTCCCCGGCCGATAATCGACTGGCTGATGACCGAGTCGAACCATTCCGGGAACAGAGTGACTATCTCAATCCTCATCCGGTGAGTCAAAAATGCCCTCCGGCGGATTTATTTCAATCAGTTTATTCTCTATATCTACGTTCTTTATAAACTGTCTCACTGCCGGGAACGACTTTCGTTTTCCGTTTCCATCCAGGATCACCCAGACATCATTAGCCGGGAATTCCTCGACAGCGACCAGTTCTCCAAGTTTCGTACCGCCGGTATCGACCACCCTGCATCCGATCAGATCGAAATGGTAGTAGGCTCCATCCGGCAGTTCACCCAGATCCGTCCCTTTTATATACAGGTAGCCGTTGGTCAGTGACTTCGCCTGTTCGGGACTGTCGATCCCTTCTATTTTCACGACCGGCTTTCCGGAGGCGAATTGGATTAAAACCAGTTCGACTTTCTTCCAGCCGGCTTCCGATTCCATCCAGAATGATCCGGATTTTTGGAAACGTTCCGGATTATCGGAAATCGGGATTACATATATTTCGCCGGATACGCCTTTGGGTCGTCCGAACCGGCCCACGACGATATAATCCGGTTTATTGTTCAACTATTCCAGAATCTCCAAAACTGCTCTTTTGCCCTTCTTGGCTGAAATAGCAGCAATCAGCGTCCGAATCGACTTGGCGGTCTGTCCGTGTTTACCAATGACCTTACCGAGATCTCCGGGGCCAACGCGAAGTTCATAAACAGTAGTCCGCGCACCCTGAACTTCAGTCAGGTCAACCTGATCAGGATTGTCAACCAGAGCTTTGACGATAGTTTCGATGAACTCTTTCACAGCAATCTCCTTTGTAGTAGCGGTTTCTGGTTTTAGTTACTGCTTGATAATGAGCATTAACACTGTTATTCTGATTTAGTTGCTTCTTTGCTCTTACGCTTCTTGGGACGCTCGGTAATTGTCTCCGACAGAGCTACACCCGAGACATCTTCGCCTTTCTTCTGCATATCATATTTTTTCATGAACCCGACCTGCTTGAGCAGGCTTGCCACCGTGTCGGAGGGTATCGCTCCCTGATCGAACCAGTAGGTCATTCTCTCTTCAAAGACCTTAATCGTGGCCGGTTTTTTAATCGGGTTATAGAAACCCAGGGTCTCAATAAATCTTCCGTCGCGGGGCATTCGAGAATCTGCCGCAACAAACCTGTAGGACGGTCTCTTTTTCGCACCCAAGCGTTTTAGCCTAATCCGTACTGCCAAAATTCGGTACCTCCATCATCGTATTGCATCACATCTGGAAAGGGTTAGCCCCTTTCGGCAGACCTTTTATTTTGAATTTATTTACGTTCTTTATCATTTTTTGCATGGCGAAAAACTGCTTCAGAAGCAGATTTACATTCTGGATCGAATTCCCCGACCCGGCGGCAATACGGCTTTTCCGGCTGCCGTCGATTATGTTCGGATTCTGCCGCTCGTAGGGGGTCATTGACTGAATGATCGCCTCCACTTTTCGCATGCCAT
>JBFMFJ010000378.1:0-3837 GCA_040752235.1 Candidatus Zixiibacteriota bacterium
CGGGAGGTCTGTCGGTTTCTTGAGGAATTCGACGAAATCAGTCACAGCTATGACCGCTATGATATTTTATTTCTTCAGTCACTGTCGTATAAAAGAAATGCCGATTATGAGAAAGCGGTTCCTCTCTGGGAAGAAATCGCCGATCGGTCGGTCGAAGAATCATTCTGGTCAGGCATCGAACTGGCCAAGTTCTATGAACATAAGGCCGGCGATTTTCAGCGCGCCTTGGAATGCACCCTCAGGGCAAAATCGATCTGCCCGCCCCGGAATTATGCCCTTGAAGATGTACAAAAGCGTATCAGGCGTCTAAATCAAAAAATAGCCCGCGTCAGGTCCTCTAAATAATTTTGTCCATTCAGTCGATAATATTAAAGAAAGGCTATAGCTTTAATTTAGAGGATTTTATGGGTCCGGATATATTTAAGAAATTGCTTGAGGACAACAAGGAACTGTCATCCTTGCCGCAGATCATTATTGAAGTGATCAATGTGGCGAATAATCCGGACGCCTCAGTTGCCGACCTGGCCGGAATCATAAAAAAAGATCCGGCCCTGACCGCAAAATTACTCCGCATCGTTAATTCCCCGTATTATGGACAATCTCGCGAAATCACGACCATCCATCAGGCGGTGTTAACGGTTGGTCTCAGGACCGTAACCGCGGTGGCGCTGGCGGCGTCAATTTATGACAAATTCAAAGCGATGGGACAGAGTATCGATCGGGTGAAATTCTGGAGGCATTCTCTGGAAGTGGGGCTGACATCGCGGGCGATTGCGCGAGAAGTCGGTCATGAACCGGCAGAAGAGGCCTTCGTTGCGGGGCTTCTGCATGATATCGGTTCGCTGGTGCTGGAAGCTTCCTTCCCCGATGAGTTCGCCCGGAATTGCCGACTGGTCGAGTCGGGAGTCAGGCTGACATCGGTTGAGCAACGCATCTGGGGCACCAATCATGCTCGTGTCGGGCAATTCCTTCTCAAACAGTGGGGTCTGCCGGATAGAATTTGTTCCTCGGTCGGCAGTCATCATATGATATTCGATAAGGGGACAATATCCGCGGAACAGAAGCTCAATCAAATCGTCAATCTGGCCAATCATATTTCCAAGTTTCGGGTTCTCGATGAGCCTCAGCCCGACAAGGAGGAATTCGAAAACAAACGGATTCTGGCCGACAATCTGGGTTTATCACTGGATGTCCTGGGCAGGATTGAGCAGAAATCAATGAGTGAAGTGGCCAATGAATCGACCTACCTGGATATCGATATCGGTTCTATCGAGGAAATCCTTCGTGATGCCAACCGCCTGTTATTCAAGCAATATCTTATTGCCGAACAGCTGTTGCATGAAAATATGGAGATGCAAAAGCATCTGTCTGCCTCCGACCCCGGGCAGGGAGAGTCAATTCGTGATCTGGTAAAGTCCTTCAGCCAATTTATTTATGACATCAATGATATTATCATCAATCAGACACGGACTATTAATCCGGAACGGCAAATCGGCATCAACAATATTCCCGCGCCCGCCAGCCGATCGGTGGAAATAATCAACGAAGGAGTCGATACTATTTCGACAATCCTCAATGAACTGCGCCGGTTTTGCGATATGCAAAACGAATGCAATAATTCTACGATCAATGAAACCAAAGATAAAATCCGACTCAAGATAAAACGACTGCATGAAGAGAAGACTGCAGTAACGGTTTAAGGAAAAAGCCCCGCCGGAAGGCGGGGCTTTTTTGTGCAAAGGGCTAAAATGGGGTTATTTTATATATTCCACCAGTAATTGGCTTTTATCAAGAATGTGTTTGTCTGCGGCAGATCGAAAATGTTGTCGAAATCCCGGCTGAAGTCGAAATCTCCATGATCGGTATCATAGCGGTCGCGTGCCTGCGTCCATACCAGAAACAGAGTTGATCCGGGGAGATACTCCCAACGAAAGACAAGATTGAGGTTCAGTGATTTATAATTGAAATCGCCGCGGCCGAAATCTATATAATAATTCTCCAGATCGACATCCTCGAGATCGTGGGGTGTCACCAGCTTGCGGTAGGTGTCATACTCTCCGGTGGAGATATAAAACTGCGAATAAAGCTGTACGGACATATTCCTTCGAAAAGTGTAGGTGCTCCTCAGTGTGATGTCCGCGTCATTATTGTCGAGTTTGCCTAATACGGGCAGCCCCTCTTCATCGGGATCGATAACCGGGTTTTCGTCCTCCGGGTTGACAATCTTATGCTGGGTGCCGACCCAGTAATCGACATCACGATTGATAGTGTGTTCAGCAGATAAAGACAGTTCGAAATTGGTGAGCGGTCTGTAATTCAAATATAGATTATACAGGTAATAAAATCCGTCGCGTTCCCTATCATGATGGAAATAGATTTCGGCGCTAAGTTTCTTCGCCGAATTGGTCCCGATACTGAACCAGCCACGGTAATTATGCTCAATATGAAACAGGCCGTTGCCGCGCGTCTCACGATCGTCATATCTTGATCCGTCACGGCCAATCCCCGCATTCAAATACCAGTTATTGGTGAATATGGCACTGCCGTTTATATTGCCGCCGTTGGTTCCTTTGTAGCCGTCGAGATTCTCATGATACCAGTAATTGAAATTGACATTGTTTTGTTTGAAAATCCAGAAGGTTTTATTACTGTAAAGCTGCCACCAGTTGCTGACAGTTTTGTAGGAATTTCGTGACATGTAACCCAGGCGATTCCAATCGACCTCACGACCGAGATATTCAATATAGGCGCTTCCCCTGATGTATCTTCCGCTGTTCTTCTGAAACGACATGGCCATACCCATATCGCCGGTTCCGGGGCCATTATTGGTGCCGATAACGGAGCCGCAAAGAGTGTACATGTTCTTATCGAAGTACAGTTTCCAATCCGCGGAAGCCGTGTAGGCGTCGGTGAGATCCTTCTGATTGGCCGAGGTCACCATGCCGCCGATATAGGAACTGCCGTAGATGTCCTGCTTAACCCTGACCACTGAATAATTGGCCAATGGCTCGATGACCGCCTTATGGGTTACAGGGTCGTCGATAATGCCGTATTCTGTCTTTTCTTCCTGAGTTGTGGCGTTCAGTATCCCGAATGATGTTCCGGTCCTGGTCTTTCCGGTCAATTTCAGGGCGCTGAGGATGGTCGTATTCTGGGGCCGGTCAATATAATAATCGGCCTCCGAAACTCCCAGCCGTGGCGGGCGGCCTATCCGACGAGTGTAGAATTGGGAAAAGAAGGAAGTACTGAATATTTCGGAGCCTTCCAGGAAAAACGGCCTTTTCTCTTCATAAAACGTCTCGAAAGTCGAGAGGTTAATAACCGATTGATCCGACTCAACCTGACCGAAATCAGGATTGACGGTGGCATCAAGAGTAATTGACGGAGAAACACCATATTTTAAATCAACGCCGACATTGGAAAAGAAATCTCTGCCGTTGCTATTCCCGAGTGATTTCGGTTCCGTGACACCATATGACACCATATAGGGAAGAGTCTCAAGGCGGCCGGGCGGCTGAATATTTTTTATGCCGGCCAGGTGGCCATAGCGGGCGACCCCTTCGTTTTCGCGGCGCGGGACATACTGCCACTGGATCTCCTCCTGCCGGCGCGGAAGATAACGATCGATATAAAGCCCCCAAAGGTAATCATCCGCCTCGGAAAAACGTATGGCTGAATAGGGAATCTTAATCTCCGCGGTCCAGCCCCAGGTGGTGATCTGCGTGTTGGCTTCCCAAACCGCGTCCCAGGATTCATCGCTGCAATTATTATCAAACATCAGGATATCACGAAGGACACCGGCGGCATTGACGCAAAAACAGAAGCTGGTCTGATGAT
>JBFMFJ010000379.1:0-3822 GCA_040752235.1 Candidatus Zixiibacteriota bacterium
AAGAAATAACGACCAGAGCCATGCCGAAAATTTAATTGACCCGGTCGGTCAACAGTCTTTTATGACCGTTATGAAAGAATCAATCCTCATGCTTGCCTTTTGCCTGGTCTTCTCTTCCACATTTGCCCAGGATGTCGCCGACTCGGTTTATGAGCGGCAGGCTGTCGAGCAGTTGTCATCGTTATTGAATCTGAAAATGACCGATCTGCATCTCCGAGATGACTATTCCAAGAAAGACAGTTTCCGGCTCGAGACGGTCGCGGACCTGATGAATCGCCCCTACGGGATGATTGAATTTACGGAAAAATTCAGAGATAAGTGCCGCGGCGCACAGCTCGACCCGATTTTGAGATTCGCCTTCGACAATCTCCGCAAGGAAACTCAATCCGGGACACTCCGGCAGTACCGTTTCCCGGAAGATGAAAATATGTATGCCGGAATAAACCTGTTTTATAATTCCATGGAACTAAATCGCCTGCTGATGAAGGTGCAGTCATATCTCTATGACCGTATTCCGAAAGCGCTGGATTCCACCCTGGCCGAAACCAATCCCGAGGAGCGGAAATTTATCTTGAACGAATTCAAGCAGACAATACTGGAAGATACCGCCGATGTGAATAAGCCGGTCGATGTTCTGGATTCCATACAGAAGGCCGAGGAAGAATATGTCAAAAAATTTGTCGGGATAGCGGGAAAGATTAAAAAGGATTTTATCGTTTTATCTGGAATAGATGCCGTCAATGTGTTTTATGCCGAGATTATGCGGCTGAAGGACGAACTCGATTCAGGGACCCTGTCCGTGCAGAAGATAATGTCCGATACAACAGTGTTGCCGCAACAAACCGGTATTGCTCAGTATCTCGGCCGTCATGAGAAGTGGGCTATCGGCGGAACCGGCGATGATCTCTATCGGGGAGACTACCATTTTATTCTGGATTTCGGCGGTAATGATATATATGAATTATCATATAATCCTGATTCAGCCCACAGCACAATAATAATCGATATGGCCGGCAATGATCTCTACAATGCCCGCTCGGAGTTCGTCATCGGCTCCGGCTGCATGTCGGTCGGCCTGTTATTTGACCTCGGCGGGGATGATATTTACAATGGCGGACATTTTTCCTGCGGTTCCGGATTTTTCGGCCTGGGCCTTCTTTATGACGCCGGCGGCAGTGACAAATATTACGGGGATATTCATACCGAAGGCGCGGCCACCTATGGCCTGGGATTGCTTCTCGACAAAGCCGGTTCGGACCTGTATTCGGCCGCTTTGTTCGGGCAGGGTGTCGGCATGATTGAGGGGATCGGCATCATTGCCGAGTATAGCGGCAATGATCAATATCTGGCCGGCGGCAAATATACCGAAACCTATGGCCTGGCCGGGACCAATGTCCACTATCTCTCTCTTTCACAGGGATTTGGGCAGGGTCTTCGACCTTATACCGGCGGGGGAATCGGAGCCATTTTTGATTTTGAAGGTAATGATAATTATATTTCGGATATTTTTGGACAGGGGGCCAGTTACTGGTGGTCGCTGGGGCTGATATGTGATGGCGGCGGCAATGATCAGTATGTATCTTATCAGTACGCGCAGGGGACGGGAGTGCATTTATCGCTGGGCATTTTAATTGATGAAAATGGTGATGATTTTTATCGTGGGAAAGGTTTGATGCAGGGAGTCGGCCATGACTATGCCTGCGGCATAATGCTTGACCGTAACGGTAATGACATATACCAGGCAGAGGATCTGTCACAGGCGGCCGGGTCGGCCAATGGTTTCGGAATACTGCTTGATGATCGCGGCGATGACACTTATTATGTCCGCTCAGACCTGAATACGCATGGCTACGGCAATCCCCGGCGCGAATTTGGCTCAATCGGCCTTTTTATGGATCTGTCGGGCAAAGACCGATATACGGGCCAGGGCCTCGATAACGGTTTCTGGAAAACCGATTCAAAATGGGGCGGAGGCATGGATGTGGAAAGATGGCCGGCGGATTCCATTGGCGTGAAAGCTGAAAACATTAAGTAATGAGCAAAATATTAAACATATTTTTTCTTCTAATCCTTGCGCTTCCGGTATTTTCCGAGGAGCCGCCGAAGGATAGTATCGAAAAGCGAGTAGATTCATTATTCATTATCGCTTCATCGGGGGAACTTAAATATCGCGATATGGTCATACCGGCCCAGGATTCGCTGGTGGCAATGGGTGTGGCAGCAGTCCCAAGACTTGTCGGTAAAATTGATACCCAGGTGGCCAGAGAATCTCACGCCGTAAGCGACATTCTGGTAAGGATCGGCAAGCCTGCGACCGCATATCTGGCAGATTTATTGAGAAGTGATGATCCCGAAATTTCAGGCCGCGCCTGTTATGCACTGGGCAAGATTAAGGATTCTTCCGTCGTCGATGCCATTCTGGAAACCGCACGGCATTCTGATTGGCGTATCCGCGCAAACGCTATAGGAGCCCTGGGCGATATCGGCGACAACCGCGCCGATAATACAATAATCGAGGCCTTTAAGGACACCAATGAAAATGTCCGCAAGGCGGCCGCGGTGGCTGCGGCCCGGCTGAAAATCTCCTCCGCGGCACCCGAATTGACGGGAATGCTGGGCGATGATTTTTATGGGGCGCGAATGTGTGCGTCGGAAGCCCTGATCGAATTCGGGCCGGCGGTCATAGGTATAATTGCCGATTCCCTGGCATCGAAAAATGAGCTGGTCGGTAATCTCGGCTGCAGCACTCTGGGCATGATTGGCGGCGATTCGGCCGCAGTCATTTTAACAGAGCAGTTATCATCAAAATCACCGCTCCGGCGGGTATTTGCCGTTGAAGGAATTCTGAACAGTAACTCCTCCATGGCCTGCGGAGCCGTAGAACTTCTTCACAAGTCGGAAAAGGATCCCATCGTATTATTTTATATCGAAAAGGTCCTTGAAAAGTATGCTTCGGAATAAACTGGGAAGGTATTCCCAACACATCGTAAACAGTCCCGACAACTCAACCAACACGCCGTCCGGCAGCCGTTATCACAAGTTGGCCGAATGCCTTGATGGTGATTTAATCGAGCGTTCCAATGGGACGTTTGTAAAAATCACAAGCACCTTCGATGAGGATTATTTTCACGGCAAGTTCGTTATACCTCAACGAGATAATCTGCCGACATTTCGTAAAAAATATTTCGAAAAAGCTGATGAAAAAGTCATCCTTGATCCTGAACGATTTCTTTTTTTCGATACCGAAACGACCGGGCTGGGCGGCTCGGGGACGGTGGCCTTTCTGATCGGTTTCGGTTCGCTGAAGGGAAACGGGTTCGAGGTAAGACAATATTTTCTTCCTGATTTTCCCGATGAAGAGGCAATGCTGGAGGCGGCCCGGGAAGAAATCCGACCAGATACGATTCTCGTCAGCTACAATGGCCGGGCCTTCGATATTCCCATTATCACCGACAGGATGATTATACAAAGGGTCGAGCGAAATCTTGAATATGCCGACCATATTGACTTGTTGCATACGGTCAGAAGATTATATCGGCGTAGAATTAAAAACTGTAATTTGAGCAATGTCGAGCAGCGGATTCTGGATTATTATCGGACTGATGATATCCCCGGTTATCTCGTGCCTTCTATGTACTTTAACTGGTTGGCCACGGACGATACCAACCAGCTGGATTTAATTGCCGAACATAACCTTAATGACATTGTCTCGCTTTATTTTATTATGTCTCACATCGCTGCCGTCCATGAATCGCCGGCGGAGAGAATAACCGATCCGGACGATGTCCTCTCCCTGGCCAGAATTATGGAGCGCCGCAAAGA
>JBFMFJ010000380.1:0-3807 GCA_040752235.1 Candidatus Zixiibacteriota bacterium
AAATCAACTTCCTTCACCAATGCATCAAAATATGTCTGGCAAGTCTCTATATAATCCTGCCTGATTGCCCTGTCATTGCTATACCAGATAGAATTGGCGATATTAGCGGCAACTTTGGGATCGACCACCGGCAAAGTTGTCATCAGATTCAAATAGGCCTGATTGGCCTGCTCGCTGGTGAGATCCGCTATTTCAAGCGTTTGCGCCATGGCTTCTTCGGTTTCACCGACAGCGCCGTTCCAGACCATACCCAATGCAAAAGATGCCGAAAGCGGCGATATGAATACATTTTCGCCGGGCGGAGTATCATCGACAATATTCTTGAACAGCTTGAAACCGAACACGTTTGATGACTGAAGGATTTCCTTCTCCACCTGACCGATGTCAATCGGCGTCGGTCCCGGCGTCGGCTTTGGCGCGGGATCGGTGGACTTCGAGCATTGAAGTACTATCAATGCCGCGATTAAAATAATGACAAATCCGATTTTTTGTTGCATTTTATCCCTCCTCGGATTTATACCCCAATATCTCTCCTGGAAAAATCTATGTTTAAATATGGCAATTACCGAAATTGAAACAACATTTTTTCCGGCTATGCAAACAATCGACGAACCAATATTTAAAATGTTTAATCCTTAAAATATTACGCTGCAAACTGTTTATTTACGCTTACCAATGATTATAACGGATTCTATCTTCTTTATATCGGTCTTCCGGGGCGATTTTTTCATTCGGATAACCGATTGGCACCAGCGCAAATGGAATAATATGAGCGGGAAGACCGAACATTTTTCTGATATCACTGACCTTCTGATCTCTCGGATAAACTCCGGTCCAGACCGCTCCCAGCCCCAGATCATGCGCCGCCAGTAAAAGATTCATTGTCGCCGCCGCGCAATCCTGAACCCAGTAACCGGGGCAGGTCTCCAGACTGGGATCAGCGCATATCAGGATTGCCACATTGGCCTCCTGGCACATCGGGGCATCCTTGTGAATGTCCGGTATTTTATCCAGAAGCTCCCGCTTGTCGATAATTATAAACCGCCATGGCTGCTGATTGCAGGCCGAGGGGGCGCTCATCGCCGCCCTGAGTATTTTTGTTATGGCTTCTTTGCCAACCGGCTGTGATGTATATTTGCGAATACTCCGGCGCGTCCTGATAGCTTCAATGGTATTCATATATGCTTACGACTCCTTTCTTCCTGATTGGGCCGCGAAATTTCGCTCTATCATCGCTTCCACACCGAATTTCGAAGCGCTTTTCAGCCCAAATTTTTCATAGAAGGCAACTTTATCCTTATCACAAATAAGGTCGATCATGTATAGACCTTCAAGTTTTTTCATCATTAGTCGCATCAGTTCGCCCCCAATCCCTCTTCCCTGATATTCCGGCAACACTTCCAGCAACGGGATATAGGCGCTTATTACATTATCACTGACAGCGGTAATAATTCCCACAACTATACCGGTTTCATTGTCAATCGCCAATACTATATGGCTGCTATTATGGAGTATCTCGAGTAAGGTATCCGGTGTCGGCGGATTCGGCCAGCCGACAAAGAAGCCCTGTAGCCGGTCCTCAGTAATGCCATCAATTTTTTCCTTATAAATAATCATAACCATTCCCGCTTATGTCTTTGCGTAAAACAATATAGGAATATATTATCACAAGGTCAAAATTATTGGCAAAACCGGATTGAATTTGCTTTATTTCATTGGTTTCAATAGAATAACAATAAAATCAAAGTCATACTGTCGCTGATCAGGAGGAAAATCATGCCTTATGCTCAAACCGAGTTCCTTGATGTTTCGGGAGCGGTAATTTATTCGGATCCCAACCTGTTGACCATTCCGTTATATATCGGGATGCGGATCGATTTCGGGGTCAAAGGGACCTATAAGATAACCGCATGGAGCTATCATCCCGGTGTCGAAAACGCCGCTGCGCTCAGAATTATCTGCGAATATATGGCCGGAAATTAATGATGTTCATTGCTGTATGACTGAAGCAGTTCTGTTATCCGATCTTAAGCACTGCCGCGCCTTCGATATTACCGGAGCGAAGCCGATCCAGCGCTTCATTGGCCTCTTCAAGCGGGAATAACTGCACCTCGGTTTTGATCGGCACTTTCGGCGCAATGGCCATTAATTCTTCGCCATCGCGGCGTGTCAGATTGGCCACCGATACGATTTTCCGCTCCTCCCACAGGATGCTGTATGGGAATTGCGGGATGTCGCTCATGTGTATCCCGCCGCAAACGACAACACCGCCCTTGACTACCGCTTTCAACGCCGTCGGTACCAGTGAACCGACCGGCGCGAAAATGATGGCGGCATCGAGCAAATCCGGCGGCATTTTATCCGAATCGCCGGCCCAAACCGCACCCAGCTGAAGCGAAAACTGCTGCGCCATCTTATCACCCGGGCGCGTGAAGGCATAAACCTTTTTGCCCTGATATATGGCTATTTGGGCGATAATATGCGCCGCCCCGCCGAAACCATAAATGCCCAGTTTTTCGAAATCCTCGCCGCACATCCGGTATGACCGGTAGCCGATCAGTCCGGCACATAAGAGCGGCGCCACTTTGTAGTCGTCATATCCGGCCGGTATTCGGAAACAGTAACGCCGATCTGCCACGGTGTATTCGGCATAACCGCCGTCAAGAGTATATCCGGTGAAACCGGGATTATCGCACAAATTTTCTTTACCTTTCAAGCAGTAGGAGCATTTACCGCATGAATACCCCAGCCACGGCACACCGACTTTATCACCGACTTTGAAATCAGTAACCGCATCGCCGATCTGTGCCACTGTCCCGACAATTTCATGCCCCGGAATCAGCAACTTTTTCGGCGCGGTCAGTTCACCATCTACAATATGCAAATCAGTCCGACAGACGCCGCAGGCATGCACTTTTATCAGCAGTTGATTTTCATTCGGTTTCGGCACCGGCAACTGCATCAATTCAAGCGGCTTCCCGGCCTTTCTGAATACCATTGCTTTCATTCTATCGGGAACAATCATAATTTCCTCCGTTATTTATAGTAACGATATTTATATAAATAATTATGAGAAAGTCAAACAGGGTTTTTGCTGAAATTTTCGGAGATGCTGTAATGGCGGGGCTTGTCCCCGCCTGCTTGTGCCCGGAAAGCGCAACCGCAAGGGTCGCCCCTACAAAAGTTATTTCAAATATATTCTTGATTCAAGGGTTTTCGGTAATTCCCTGGTCAATTTGCCATTTTCGGAGATTATCAATGATATATTTTCGAATTTGGTTCAATTCTCCATCACTACGAATGACGTGATCATAAAACGATCTTTGCCAGAGTCGACCAAATTTTTCTAGGACATTATTCTTTTCAATATATTCGACGCATTTACCATTTGACAATGATTTGAATGCACCGATAATCCGACCCAATGATGGTCTTTCAGTCTTGCACATAATCTTTGAATCGAGACGTGTAGGGGCGGGGCTTGCCCCCGCCCGCTCGTGCCCGGAAAGGGCGATCGCAAGGGTCGCCCCTACAATAACTATTCCATGCATATGATTGGGCATAATGACATATTCGTCCAAAAAAACATTAGGAAAACGCACTGGAATATTCAACCATTCATTATCTACTATTTTCTCCGCTTCACTTAATTGAATCTGTTCTTCTATTAAATGACCAAACAAATATCGATTCCTGTATGCACACATTGTGACGAAATAAACTCCTTCGGATGAATAATCATAATCTGTCAATCGAATAGAATGGCGATTCCTGGTTTGCTCTTTATCCTTCATGTAGCAATCATCC
>JBFMFJ010000381.1:0-3770 GCA_040752235.1 Candidatus Zixiibacteriota bacterium
GATTGATCACCCGGAATGTATCTAAAATTCAGATAATAGGTTTCGTATGTGTACCACATATTGAACCAAAAGTACGAATGAAACATCGATAATGTGAAATATATTTCCGGCTGGTCGTCGCCATCAGCATCCCTGCAAAATAATTCCGTAATGTAACGAATATTATAATTATCGTAATCTCCATCATAATTAAAGGGAGGTGTTTCATACAGCAAAATACTGTCGGACGGAGCATAATCATTCGAACTTAAATACATCAAGCCAACGGCGGCGCTGTCATCGTAATCATATATGTTGGGCGATGCTATTAACACAACTTCAAAATAATCAAGCAGGCTGTCATTATCGACATACCCGCAGGCATAACGGCGTATCAATGTATCAGTCTTCTTTTAAAAAAAGTCGGTGACCTGATTTTTTGTAATCGAAAAAACAGCTGTAAATTCATCTCCGTCTACTATGACTTCATCATTGCCGTCGCCATCGGGATCAGCCAGGCTGTAACCGCTTGTGCCCAGCGAATCAGGTATTTCAATAGTCTGTTCCAGTGAAAAACTGACGCTTCCAAAAACGGTAGAACTTATCAGCAACATAATAAATGTTATAAGGATAAAAATCATCCGCATAAAGCCGTCTCCCGCATCTATTATAAAGGACGCGATTTTGCGGAATTTGTCAAGCCGTATTTGACATTAAGAAAGAGACGGGCTGAAAACCCGTCCCTGCAAAAATCTATGATGAAGCCTCAAAATTCGAATGTCAGTCCGATCTGGGCTAATAACATATCAGTCTTTGACTTGCTGATGTCATAGAAAACCTGCCCGTCTTCGACCAGTATTGATCCCTCTTTCAGGTATTCTGCTTCACCCCCGATGAGATATCTCAGGCGAAGATCCAGCATCAGTTTCCACAGTTTTCCGCGCGTTGGATCACCGGAATAAAGATTCACCATAACACCGCCGCCGGCGCCATAACTGAAAACAGCATCATCCAGATCGGTCGAACTGGCGATATCCTCGCTGTCACCTTCATCCTTTATGGTTGTCTTGGTGAAAAGATAATTCAATCCGATCAATCCTTCGCCATACGGGCGAATCGGCCCGTTTTTCGGCTGTACTCTGAGCATAAGATGTCCCTGGAAAATATTGTTGTCGGTGGACACTTCTACAAAGACATTGGGTACCGTGGGACTGAAAGGTACGCGACTTTTCTCATGGCCATAGACCATAAAGCCCAGCGAAGCGCCTATTCCGAAGATTGATTTTCCGGGGGAGTAGAGAATTTCCCCGCCGATACCCACCCCGGTCTTGTTGAGCTCATCCTTAAAATCCCCCTGCGGGAAACCCAAAAGCAGGTTGAGGCCGCCCTGAAAATTGGTGAATGCCCCGGCCGGGGCCGCTGACAAAAGAATCGCCCCCACCACTGCAAAACAGATTAACTTAATCGCTTTCATGCCGTTCCTTCCTCTTTTAGAAAACTTCCTTTTCCCCTCAAAATACAGCCAATTTTAACAAATTATCGTATGAGACGAAAGAAATAAAATAATGTTTCGACAGAATTTTTAAATATGAAAAAGGGCCGGCTGGCGGCCGGCCCTTTTGACTTATTGATTAAAATTCCAGCCTGGCCACGACCCGGAACAGCCGCGGGCGACTGTAATTATTCGGATCATCCAGCTTAAGAGAATATTTCTCCGCAAAGGTCAAACCCGAGATGTCATAAATTGTCTCATCGGCTGCTCTAGATTCATAATCCAGTGTTTGGTCATAAGCATCATAATCAGCCTTACCGGTTGCGTCATACACATCTATAAAATTATCCCGGTCGAACAGATTAAGCACTTCGAAACTGACAGACATAGAGGCGCCCCTGAAATCGGCCACACGCGCCGAAAGTGCCAGGTTTACTTCAAAAAAGTGATGGGCTTTTTCGGAGAAGAACGGCGTCAGCGGTATTGCGCCATAGTCGAAAAGCGATACCTCGGAATAAGGATACATTCTGGTATACCGCAATCCGCTCCTGTAATCAAATGAAATGTTCAAACCCAGACGTGAAAGAATCTTGCCGTACCAGCGGTCGCGGTCGAGATTCAGGTTTTCGGGATGAAGCCCGACTGTCCCCGCAAGTTTGTATGTATTATAAGCGACATCGGTTCTGGCGACCGCACTCCGCCATTCAATGTTATAATAATAATAATAGCGCCTCAATATTTCTTCCCAGTTACTGTTGATCCGGCTAATCTCGCCGAACAGGGCGGCGCTGATAAAATGCCGACCGGAGTATTGGTAACTCAAAACGAGCGCATTTTCTTTATCGTCGGAATCATAGTCATAAAGCATATCATATGAATATTCATAAATGGGATTGAAATGATAAACGGCGTAGTATTTATTTTTCATTCTATGCTGATAAGACATGGAAATAAAATTGTCATGAGTATTGAACTTCAAACCGGCTTCAAGCCTTGTATGCCTGATCGGGCTCAAATCGGCATTAGGATATCGATAATATGAACCATTTGAGATCCCGATTCCCAGGAATCTTAAACCGATATACAGACTGTCATAGGAAGGACATTCATAAGTCACATCGGCATTTCCGAACAGACCAAAGTGATCGGTCATTGCATACCCGCCGGCAAATCTGAATCCGACATCGGATTTCACGTCGGCTTCCTTCATATCAATCTCATCGAGATAACTATCTAGCACACCCAGTGGACTGAGCGGATCCCGAAACACCATTGCATCCGGATCAAACATATAATAATCGACCGCCCCTTTTACAAAATATCTCCTGTCTATCATTTTTGCGCCGACCGAAAGATTCAACTTTTTCGGATGAGGTACATCAGCGAAATAGTTATCGTCATTGGTTTCTTCGCCCAGCGTGTCAAACCCGATCAGGTCAACGAGTGAAGCATCATATTCTTTTGTTTCATCGTAATTGAAATATTTCCTGTAGGTGCCGATAGAATACCGGGCATCAAGCCAGGTTTCAATATTGTTGGAAAATTGCTTCTTTAGCTGCAGGAAAGCCTTCTTTTCCCGGGTTTGATAACGGCTGTAATATTGATAGTAGTGAGATTCATCAATAGAGTCGGTAACCTCCTCATAATCATCCCATCTATAGAATAGATTGCTGCGGTCAGCGCCCGGATTTAGTATGGTCCTGTGGTATGCCGGCAGATTGTCAAAAAACATACCGTCGCCCTTCTTGCTTTCGTCACCGGAAATTCCGATGCCGACATTCATGAAAAGATCCTTCATCAGCCAACCGCTCACCGAAAGATCGCCGGCATAAGTATTCAATTCCTCACGGGGGGCATGACCTATATCGAAATAATAGACATGTGAATAATAATCTCGTTTGATTGATTTATAATAAATGCTGAGATCGGATTTGAAACGGGTCAGAATATTAAATCCGACTCCGCCGAGCAGCTCGACATTCTCGGTACCGTTGTGCGGAAGCCGGCTGTCAACATTCCATTTCGGGTCGGCATCACCCAGGTTATCATAGCTGAGCGACCCGAAAGCCGAGCCGATTCCGCGCGGAAGCTCATGGCGGGCCACCACTCGATAATACCGCTGGTCGCGGGTCCCGTAGGTGTAATCACCGCCCATTTTTTCCGGGCCGAGATAATTGTTGATCAGGCTGATATTCTCATTCCCGTAGCCCGCGAACGGATCGCTGATATTAACCAGCGCCAGGTCAGGCATGGTTTTCGAATCGGGCGTGAAAACCCGTCCCAGGGCCTTTTCACCGAT
>JBFMFJ010000382.1:0-3765 GCA_040752235.1 Candidatus Zixiibacteriota bacterium
GACACACTGGCCATTGCCATTATTGATCCGGCTCAACCTGAAGACTATTTCAAGCGCGTCCAGCCGGCCCGAATCGGATTATCGGATCTCGGCCGACATTTCTCGCTGATATCACGCCTGCAGCCGCCCAATAAAGATGTCGCCGAATGGGCCGCCTTTATGAACGGGCAGTTAATGCTGCATGAGGTCGGGCATCTTCTGGGAGGTATTCATGTTTCGGACCTGCATTCAATTATGAACCCGGTCTCCCCGTGGGTTGCTTCGGATCAATTCGATATCGTGAATCGGAACATTATTGAAAAAAGACGTAAGGTCGGTTTCTCCGACAGGAATATCGCCGATTATCTTCACCTTGTCGCCGGAGCTCTTAAAGATTCGGAATACGGGCTGGCAGATTATCCCGCCATCTTCTTCAGCTACATAAACATTAATCCCTTCAAACTCCAGCGAAATACTTTTGGTGAGGAAGGGGTGGGGCAGTCGATACCTTATGCTGTGGCCGGCATGCAAATGTTCCTTATTAAGAATCCTGAAATGGCGCGCGACAATTTTTACAGGGCCTGGGTCCGGGATACATCACAAGCATCAATCCAATATTACCTGTCGAAAGTCACCTCCGGCAAACTTTCAGAGTTACATTTAAAAAGGGCGGCTCAAATGGATTATTACCAGGCCATTATTGAACTGGGTCGGTCGGGGCTTTCTAATATGTTGGAATAATTCGACTTAAGTCTATTGTCACATTACTGATAATTAACGTATCAATATTGGCTATTGACAAATGGTATTACAACGTAATATTATTTTGATATTAAAACCTGAATCAATAGCGAAAAAAGAGCTTTCAGATGAAAAGAAATAAAAAAGAGATTGTGACATTCAAAGCCGATGAGTCCCTTCTGGATGCCATGAAGGGAATTCCAAACCGGTCCGAATTTATCCGTTCGGCCGTGATGCATGCCCTCGATTCGGTTTGCCCGCTTTGCAGAGGGACCGGAATCCTGACACCGAATCAAAGGAACCATTGGAAAGACTTTGCGAGTAATCATAGGATCGAGGAATGCCTTGACTGCCATGAGATGCATATTGTCTGCGAACATCAGAATGAAAACAATTCGAAATAGGCCGGGGGATACGGAAATGACTCATCAAAATTATCGAGTAATGTCATTACTTTCATTTGCGCTGACCCTGCTCCTGATGGCGATAGTGAGCGCGGTGCCGGCTAATTCGGACAGTAATGAAAAAATTAATGTCTTTGTCAGCATTTTGCCACAGGCTTATTTTGTGGAGAGGGTAGGCGGCGAGTTCGTCAGTATCGATGTCATGGTCAGCCCCGGCCAGTCGCCGGAGACATATTCGCCGACACCGCGTCAGATGTCGGATCTTGATGGGGCTCGCGCCTATTTTGCCATCGGCCTGCCTTTCGAAAACCAGTTGTTGCGCAAGATCAGGGAAGTCTATAAAAAGCTTGATATTGTCAGCACGCAGGAAGGAATTGAGTTGAGGCCGATGGAAGCTCTTGAAAAAGGATCCGGCCATGAGCACGGCGCCCTTGATCCTCATGTCTGGCTGGATCCCGTTGCGGTAAAAACGATATCAAAAAATATCTGTGACGAACTGGTGAAACTCGATCCGGCTCATCAGCCCGATTATGAAAAAAATCTGGCCGAATTTCAGGCTGATCTTGACAGCCTTAATTCATTGATTGCCATCAAGCTGGAGCCGTTCAAAGGCCGCCATATTTTTGTCTTCCATCCGGTTTACGGCTATTTTGCCGATCGTTATGGCCTGCAACAAACGGCGGTGGAGATAGAGGGTAAGGAACCGAGCGCCAGGCAACTGGCTTCATTTATAGAAATGGCCAAAGCCGACAGCGTCAAAGTCATCTTTGTCCAGCCGCAGTTTTCGACCAAAACGGCCGAGACCATTGCTTCCGCCGTCGGCGGAGCGGTCGTCAAAGTCGATCCCTTGGCGCGCGACTATTTGAACAATCTTGAGTTCATCACCAGTAGGTTGGTAGAAGGATTGGGGCGCAAATGAATAAAAATCAGGTGGTAAGGATTGAAAATCTGACCTTCTCCTATGACGGGGTCCCGGTTCTGGAAAAAGTCAATCTCAAAATCGAGGAAAATGACTTTGTCTGGGTGGTCGGCCCCAATGGCGGCGGCAAAACAACCCTGGTCAAATTGATTTTGGGGCTGCTACAGCCGCGTTCCGGCATAGTCGAAGTATTCGGACGGCACCCTTCTGATGTCCGCTCGCGTATCGGCTATATGCCTCAATTCGCGCGTCTCGATCCGCAATTTCCGATTAATGTGATTGATGTTGTCCTGATGGGGCGCCTTGGAAGCCGCCGGAAACTGGGGCCTTTCAGCAGGAATGACCGCGAGATTGCCGAAAGCGTTCTCGATGAAGTCGGCTTACTGGATTTGAGCCGGAAATCGTTTTCATCGCTGTCCGGAGGCCAGCAGCGGCGTGTCCTGATCGCCCGCGCGCTTGCCGTCGAACCGGAATTGCTGATTCTCGATGAACCGACCGCTAATCTTGATCTGCTGGTTGAAAAAGAGTTGTATGACCTCCTTAGAACGTTGAATTCACGGCTGACCATAATCATGGTTTCGCATGATCCGGCTTTTGTCAGCGATAATGTCGAGAGAGTGGTATGTGTCAAGCGGACCGTTTCGGAACATCCTACCTGCGAACTGGAAGGGAATTTTATTGGCGAGTTGTTCGGCGGGGAGATGCGCCTGGTCCGGCACGACAAACATATCGGAAAGAAGAAAAACAATGGGTGAATTCATAAATGCCCTTTTCAAGCATTCCTTTCTTCAATATGCTCTTTTAACAGGCCTGCTGGCCAGCGTGGCCTGCGGGATTGTCGGAACTTACGTTGTCACACGCCGGATCACCTATATCGGCGGCGGCATAGCCCATTCCATCCTTGGCGGCATGGGTGTGGCCTATTTCCTGTCGGTTGCCTACCGGTGGAATGGTGTCAAACCCTTATACGGGGCAATAATCGCCGCCCTGCTGGCGGCCATAATAATTGGACTGGTCAGCCTCAAATCCCGGCAGCGGGAAGATACCGTCATCAGCGCTATCTGGGCCATAGGCATGGCCCTGGGTGTACTTTTTATATCCCGGACACCCGGTTACAATCAGGACCTGATGAGCTATCTGTTTGGAAATATTTTAATGGTCACCCGCGCCGATCTATGGCTCATCGCCGGCCTTGATGCCCTCGTCATCCTCATAAGCATTTTATTCTATTATCAATTCACCGCTGTTTGTTTTGATGAGGAATTCGCCCGGGTCCGCGGACTGAATGTATCATTTTATTATTTATTGCTTTTGTGTCTGACCGCTCTGACGGTAGTGATTCTGGTGACGGTGGTGGGAATAGTCATGGTAATTGCTCTGTTGACGCTTCCGGTTGCGGTGGCGGGCCATTTTACGCGGACGATGTGGGGGACGATGATTCTGGCCACGATCTTATCGATTTTCTTTGTGGTGACCGGTCTTGCAGTGAGTTATGAGCCGAATCTTCCGGCCGGTGCGACGGTTATTTTGATTGCGGGTCTGGTCTATTTACTGGTGGCGATTGGTGCCGGAATTTATCGATCCGGACAAAAATCATAAAACAGGTTTTCATTAGCCTTTTCGCAATAAATTCAGTCGTCAAAAAATTGCTCAAAACCCGCTTTTGGCGCGTCTCTACCAAAAGAGAGGTAAAAACAGCCAAAATGTAAGGCTGGAAGGCTT
>JBFMFJ010000383.1:0-3759 GCA_040752235.1 Candidatus Zixiibacteriota bacterium
CTATTACCCCGAATATTATCATTTCCTTTCCGAATTATATCGCGAGATGCGGCTTGAACAAAAGTGTCTGGATGTTCTGAACAAGGGACTTGAAGTCGACCCGCGCTCGACCATGTTGCTTATTGATCTGGCGGGCTATTATTTCAGGGGGCATCGCCCGACCGAGGTTGACAGCCTGATCAATGTCGTAATGGATATCGACTCGGTCGAACCGTATGCTTTCATGTATAAAGGATTGCTGGCCGACCAGAACGGCCGGAAACAGGCCGCCCTTGATTATTTTGAAAGATTTGTCAAGATTAATGACAGGCTTCCGGAAGTTCCGATAATCCGGAAAAGGATCAACTCAATCGTTCTCGAACTTCGCGATACTACCGCGACTCAGTAAAACTACCTCAGAATCCGGTATGATTCAATATCGGGCAATGTCCCCCCGATAAGGCCGATATCAAAATAAGCGGTGACTTTATTATCCGTGCTGTCATAATAAGGTGATTTGACACCGGGATCATCGATAAACTTCGCCTTTATTTGATTTACGGCATAATCGTACAGGCCGATTTCATTCTTATCAAATTTGATTCCATAGCGAAAGCCGTCATATCCGGGAGCCGTTCGATATTGTTCATCAAACAGCATTGATTTCTTGCCTTCCAGCCGAGACTCTCTGTCCAGTAAAAGACTCAATTCTATTCTCTCATTGTTTTGGCTTTGATATTCGATTTTAATCCATTTATCCGAAGCTGATATTACCAGTCCGCTGTCATCAATAATTACTTTTTCAGTGGCAATGTCCCCGGGATAAATCAAACCATGCTGCGGCCGGCGTTTTTCCAAAAAGGCATAAAAGCCTGATTCTATTACCGGCCATGGTTGATTCATGGCTGTTCCAATTATTCGCTTGATATCATCGGTCGTCAGGCCGCTCATTGTCTTATAATCGCCCGAAAGTGTTCGATAAAGCCCGAAGAAACCATCATCTCCCAGTTGAGAATAAATATATTTGGCAAAGCAGGCTCCGACCGGGCCGGTGATATCGCCGCTGGTAATATCGATGTACTGATCATAGGTCAGTATCGAATCCAGTTTGACAATACCATATCTCAGTATATAATCACCGAAATCAAAGACAACTTCGGGAGCTCTTTGCCATTGGCCGGCCAGGCAGGTCGCCAGCCCTTCTCTAATAGCAGGCAACGTGAATAACGGGGGATTCTCAAGTTTATAATTCAGCAGCAACAAGGCGACTTTATGGAAATCGGGAATGAATCTGGTGATGATGATATCAAAGCCCCGATCATAACCTTCGCGATTAGTCTTGCCCGCCAGATTTTCCACCTCATGGTCATCAAGGCATAGATAGTAATCAATCTTCTTTCCCGCCAGCAGATCCAGTTTTTCGGCCGGAATAAGTAATTCCGAAGCAAGTGATTCGACGGTTTCATCGAGTGAACCGGCGATAAAGTCATTATAGTGAATCATTCGTTCGGGATTAATGATAAATCGAAAATATTTCGATTCGACGACCGGCCACCCTTTCGAAAAATAGTAGTGCGGAGGAATTATCCAGTAGTAATTTCCGATCAGTGAAGTAAAATAATAATATACGATTTTTTCGCTGTCGATGGTACCTTCCACTTTCCATCTTGTAGTATTGCTGTCCAGCGTCAGTTTGGAGACTATGCCATCGGGTAAAAAGACTTTCATTTTATCATAATTATAGAGAAAAGGTGACCCGCAGTCGGCTTTAATCGGGATACCATCATATTGAATGCCCAGACGATCTGACTGCTCCAGGCATGATGGCTCCCATAGTCCCCTGGCCGATTCGAAATTCCCGGATCGGAGCAAATCAAGATAGTAATGAATAATCTCCTGGGCTCTGGCTTCATCGGCCGCTGAATACCCGCTTTCCGCCGCCATCAAAAATACAAAAACGGCCCCTATTAGAATAAAATGATTTATTCGCATTAAACGCATATTGTAACTCCGGTAAATCGATTATGGCCAACTGCCGCACAATATAAGTATTATACCCCCGGTTGTCCATAGGGTGCAAAAAAAAAGCCCGCCAGAGGCGGGCTTTAAAAAGGCAGATATGTCAATTAGAAAGTGATACTCGCTGAGAAACGATGAACGGAATCAAAGCGGCCGTAATCGACCCAGGCATAATCAAGTATCAGGCCGGTGGATTCGGTAAGACTGGTTCGGAATCCGCCGCCCAAGCCGACATTTTCTTCATCATAGTTCAACTTATAGCCGGCACGAAGGAAATACTTGTCCTGATAGTTGTATTCGGCTCCGATTGATCCCTGCTGTTCATTGTCATTGGGATGCTTGGCCTCCAGCGACATAATCAGCTTGGAATCATTGCTGAATTCAAAATCATAGGCCAGACCCACCCTGAAAATCAGAGGCAGGTGATAAGGATCGACATTCAGGTTACCGGCGTAAGGATCCTGGTTGGGATTGGCCTGGTCGGGATCGTACGATACATCCAGATCAGGGCCGTCGAATTTCATATCAGGTCCCATATTGGATATATTCATGGCCAGGCGCAGGCTCTTGTATCCGGTATATAGAAGTGTTCCGAAATCGAAAGCGAATCCGCGGGCGTCTTCATGATAAATCCGTTCATTGATATACTTGAAACTGCCGCCGAACGAGAATTGGACGGTCAACTGGCGGGCATAACTGAGCTGTAAGGCGTACGATGATACCGAGTAATTCAAGCCGGTTCCGTCCGGTTCATCAATAGTGGTTATTTCCTGATCGGACATCGACAAAACCGTTGCGGAAAGCCCGAATACGCCGATATCATTGAAATTGCGCGCAAAGGCCACATAGTTCAGACTGATATCCGCGACATAATTGACATATGTAAATGCGATCTCATTTCCGGGGATATATGTCAGTCCGGCCGGATTCCAGTACATCGCATAGATGTCATCGGCGGTGGCAACACAGGCTTCGCCGAGCCCGTTATATCTGGCGCCGACACCGATTTTCAGGAATTGAGCACCGGCAGTACCGGTCTTGGAGAATTCGCCGGCCAGCGCCGTAGTGCTCATCAGAGCGGCAAGCAAAAATATTACTATTTTTCTATTCATGGCGTTTTCTCCTATTTAATCACGGCAAACCGGCCGATTTTGTCGCCGAATTGCGATTCAACATGGTAGAGGTAAACTCCAGAGGAAATACCAAGGCCGTCCTCGGAAAGCATATCCCAGGCTTCGGTACCTCCATTTTCGTCATGCTGCAGAGTCTTTACCAGATCCCCTGACAGTGTATAGATTCTAATGGTGCAAATTTCCGGGAGATTCACGAATTCCAGTCTTCTATAGAAACGACTTACCTCCCATTCGGCGCGGCCGAGATACGGATCGGGGACAACCTTAATCCGACTCATCTCCGACTGTGCCGCCGACGAATTGACACCATCAGTCTTGAAAGTAAAGACATCATCGGCACCGTTGACCGGAGCTCCTTCGACCGTCAGGACATCGCCTACGGCGATATTCGTATCGGTATCGCTGATTCGGAAAAACCAGGCATGGTTATACGGGAAAGCCTCCGGATGAGGGCCGCCGTCATACGGTGTGTTGACGATGACGATATAATCCCTGTCTTCCGGTTCCCATACCTGATCGAAATCCTGATCATAAATTTCGGCCAGAACCTGATAGCCGAAAGTAACATTCCAGACTTCGAACGGCAGCGCCATCGGTGTCACATCGTCAAAGAACCAATAGCCTTCCG
>JBFMFJ010000384.1:0-3726 GCA_040752235.1 Candidatus Zixiibacteriota bacterium
GGTGGCTTTTATGAGCGGTATTGTCGGAAGATTCTTTTATCAGTTTGGTATGACCATTGCGTTTGCGGTGGTGGTTTCGCTGTTCGTGGCGTTTTCGCTGACTCCGATGCTTTCCTCGCGATTCCTCAGGAAAGAGGGCGCCGATGCGGTTCCGCCGAAGTTTTTCATCAGTCGGTTTATCTGGAAAATATACCATCTGATTCTGAAAATCATCTCGCCCTGGAACCGGTTTTTCGGGCTGGTCAATGACTGGTACCGCCATATATTGCGCTTTGCTCTCGGTCATCGTCTGCTTGTAATTATCATTGCCGTTTTGACATTCATTTTCTCTCTCTGGCTGGGACAGTTTCTCGGGCAGGAGTTTATGCCGGTGTCGGATCAGAACCAGTTGCTGATTTCGATAAAGACACCTCCCGGAACCGATCTTCAGCAGACCTCACAGAGATTTGTCGAGGTCGAGAATCTGATTCATCAGTTCGAAGGCGTCAAACTGATTGTCACCACCATCGGTTCCGGTCAGAATCCGGTCAACGAAGGCAATGTTTTCGTCAAGCTGGTTGATGCCGATCAGCGGCCGCTTTCGGCCCAGGAGATGATTGACAGCGTCAGAAAGGTCATCTCGATTGTCCCCGGTATTGAATACGGGGTGAGCGCCGAGGAAGGGCTCGGCGGGGGGAGCAAATCGGTCGAGATTTCGATCCGGGGAGCGGATCGCAGTATCATCAATGAAATCGCCCACGAAGTGCAGAAAATATTCGAGAAAACCCCCGGCACGGTTGATATCGGCAACAATATGGAGGAAGGCAAACCGGAACTGCGCCTTAATATCGACCGCGATAAAGCCAATGATCTGGCGTTGAGCGTCTATGGGATCGCCTCGACTATCAGAAGTTACGTCGATGGTGAAGTGGTCACCCGATATAAAGAGGGGGATGAAGAGTACGATGTCAGGATCAGATTGAAAGAGGGTGATCGGGAAAGCGCCGAGGATGTCGGACGGCTTCTTATTGCCAGCAACAAGGAACTCGATGGTGTCAGAACCCTGCTGGTTCCGGTTTCACATGTGGCGCAGCTTGAAAAAACAAGCGCTGTCGGAAAGTACAATCGTTATGATCGCATGAGTGAGGTCCGGGTAAACAGCAACGTTGAACTGGGAGCCTTTTCCGGTACGGTGGTGAATCAGATTTTTGCGGAAGCGCAGAATCTGGACTTGCCGCCCGGCTATGAGATCAAGGTTTCCGGTGAGGGTGAAATCATGGCCGAATCCTTCGGATATATTTTCACCGCTTTATTGCTGGCCATCATTTTCATCTACCTGCTTCTGGCATCGCAGTTCGAATCATTTTTCGATCCGTTTTCCATCATGTTTTCGCTTCCGATGTCGCTGGTGGGAGCGGTCATTGGACTGCTGATTTTCAAGGATTCCATGTCGATTATCTCCATGATCGGTATCATTATGTTGATGGGACTTGTCACCAAGAACGCCATTTTGCTGATTGACTTTATCAAGCAGAATCGTTATAAAGGAAAAAGCCGGCTGGAGGCCATATTGATTGCCGGGCCGATAAGGCTTCGGCCGATTCTTATGACCACATTCGCCATGGTATTCGGTATGTTGCCGCTGGCCCTGGGAATCGGCCCGGGCGCCGAAATGCGCGCCCCGATGGCGCGTGCGGTTATCGGCGGTCTGACAAGCTCGACTTTGCTGACACTTATTGTGGTGCCGATCGTATATACGATTATTGACGATATTGTGGCATGGTTCCTGGGACACGAAACCATTAAGCCACATTCGGAAGAAGAACAGTTCGATGCATGAAAGTAATATTAAACCGAGGGCGGAATTTCATTATTCCGCCCTTTATTTGGATTTTCTGAAACGCGACAGCCGCCTTGAGAAATACCTGTTTCAACGAAGTCCGGTCGAGGCGGCCGCGGGAATCAAGATATCCCGGATGGATCGTAATGTCCTGTGCGATGTTCTGGACAAGCAGAATAAGGATTTCAATTCAAAACCCGCGGCATTCGAGGCCATAAAGAAACTGCGCCATCCGGATACCCTCTGTATTTTCACCGGCCAGCAGGCTGGATTATTTGGCGGGCCGCTTTTTACTCTCTATAAAGCAATTGATATTATCAAGCGAGCCGGCAAACTGGAAAAGGAATTGAAGCGGCCGGTCGTGCCTGTTTTCTGGATTGCCTGCGATGATCATGACTTCGATGAAATCAACCACGCCTTCGCTTATAACAAGGATGGTGAGCCGGTACGCCTGAGCTATGCGCCGGATGGGCATTTCTCCGTGCCGGTGGCCGACATTTGTATCAAGAATGAAGAAAAATATGAGGAGCTAAAGCAGGAAACGGAAAATATCCTTGGCGGTACTGAATTTTCGGAAGAACTCCTGAATCGATTGTTTGCTTCTTATGCCTTTGATCAAGGCATGGTTAGGGCTTTTGCCCGGCATATCGCCGATATTCTGCCCGATCTCGGAATGGTTTTCTTCTGCCCGCACAATGAAATCATCAAGACTCATTCCAAGGAGTTTTTCAAGCAACTGGTTGAACGCCAGTTCCAGATCAGGGAACAGCTTGAGAAGACCGAGGAGCAGTTGCTTGCTGACAAATATCATATTCAAGCCGAGAAGAAAAAAACGGCGGTGCATCTTTTCTATCATTTCCCGGAACGCACTGCGATTCATTTTCTGGATGACAGTTTTGTCGTCGGAGAAAAACGCCTGGGATTGCCGGCTATTCTGGATTTGATCGACAAATACCCGGGCCGGTTTTCGCCCGATGTTCTGACGCGTCCGATCTGGCAATCGTTTCTGTTTCCGGTCGTGGCGCATACGGGCGGCCCCTCGGAGATTGCCTATTTTTGTCAGATTGGGAATCTATTCAAGTTATTCGGACTATCGCAGCCTTATTACTATTCCCGCGTCGGGGCTACGCTTGTCGAAAAGAGATATGAGGATTTTCTTGATAAGTACAATATTGATCTTTTTGACCTGACCGGTGATATCGAGCAGCTGGTCAACCGTATCCTGGCCGATTCCTTCCCGGAGAAGCTGGAAAAAGATTTGGAATCGAATCGTAATCGAATAGAAAAGGATTATGCCGATTATGCTTCACAAATTATCGATTATGATCAGAGCCTGGGGCCGATGACGGAGCAGACCTGGGGTAAAATCGATTTTGCTCTGAAGAATCTCGAAAAGAAAATATTTTCGCAGCATAAGAAAAAGATGGAAACGACCCGGGTTCAGGTTTATCGGCTGGCCAATGCCCTTTATCCCAATCATACTTTTCAGGAACGGATGATTAACATAAATTATTATATATCCAAATACGGGTTTGGAATCGTAGATTATATCATTGAAAAACTGGATATGGAAACCAGCGATAACCAGATGATTTACCTTTCGCAGTACAAAGAATAGTATGAAAATAGGAATTACATGTTATCCGGTCGCGGGCGGCTCCGGTATCGTGGCCACCGAACTGGGACAGCAGCTTGCCCAGCGCGGCCACCAGGTGCATTTTATCAGCTACGCCATCCCTTTCCGGCTGGATCAGTACCAGGAAAACCTCTTTTTCCATGGCGTGGAGACGACTGCTTATCCGCTGTTCAAGCATCCGCCGTATGCCCTGACGCTGGCGGCGAAAATGGCCGATGTGTCATGCAACTATCAGCTTGAAATTCTGCATGTGCACTATGCCATTCCGCAT
>JBFMFJ010000385.1:0-3719 GCA_040752235.1 Candidatus Zixiibacteriota bacterium
CGTCAGAAATGTCAAAAAGGCCAAAGAACCGGCGCCTTCGCAGGCCGCGGTTCTGGCGGAACTGGCCGGGGCCGACAGCATTACATGTCATCTGCGTGAAGATCGCCTGTACATCCGGGATCGAGATTTCTATATACTTAAAGAGGTGGTCCAGACCGGTCTGACCCTTCAAATCGCGCCTGAGGAAGAATTGCTTGAAAGGGCGCTGGAAGTCAAGCCGGAGATCGTGACTCTGATGCCGTATTCCAGGGATGAATCCGTTCCGGATACGGGCATTGATCTGGCCAATTATCAAGATCGTTATGCCAAAGCCGCGGAATCGATCATCGGGGCGGATGTAAAAGTGTGCTATTTCATCGAACCGGACAGCGAGGCGGTCAAGGATGCGGCGCGGGTAAAGGCTCATGCCGTCCAATTTAATGCGCATGAGTATATCAGGGCCAAAACCGAAGAAGAAATCAAGTCGGAGCTGACCCGTCTGGAGCAGATGGCACAACTGGCGGATAAACTCGGGATGAAAGTCTGGGCCGGGAATGGATTGCACTATAAGAATATCCGTCCATTGGCGGAACTTGGAGTTTTCGAGAGATTCACGGTGGGATATGCAATCATATCAAGAGCCATTATGGTAGGCATGGATCGTGCCGTGCGGGATATGCTTGACATCATCGACGTTCGATGCGATTGAATGGACTGGTTCTTTATGACATTTCCGGATGCATCCTTCAGCAAGCGAAAATATCGTCTTTCCCAGGAATAGATTATGGCCGATGGTAATGAAATATATAAGATTATCGAGATAATTATTCCCGATGATGTACCTAAAGAACGTCTTGATAAATATCTCGGTCAGAATCCGGATCTGGAAATAACGCGCAGCCGGGTGCAAAGACTGATAGAAGACGGTCTGATCCTGGTCGATGGCAAACCGGCCCAGCACAATCACAAGATCAACGGCGGGGAAAAAGTCATAATAAAGCTTCCGCCTCCTCCAAAAGTAGATATAGTGGCGGAAGATATCCCTCTCGACATTGTTTTTGAAGATGAGCACCTCCTCGTGATTAACAAACCGGCCGGGATGGTGACACATCCGGCAGCGGGGCATTTTTCCGGCACGCTGGTCAATGCCATCATGAAATATTCGGAGTCGCTATCCAGTCTTCAGGGGATAGAGCGCGCCGGAGTAGTGCATCGTCTGGATAAGGACACCTCCGGCCTGATTATGATCGCCAAAAATGACAAAATACATCTCGAACTTCAGAAGCAGCTCAGGGAACACAAGATCAAAAAGATTTACCATGCCATAGTCTGCGGCCATATGAAAGAAGAAACCGGAACGATAGATCTTCCTGTGGGTCGGTCTATAAAGGACCGCAAAAAGATGGCAGTGACCTATCTTCGTTCGCGACCGGCATGGACCGAGTACCGGCTTCTTGAAAGATTCAAACTGTACGATTACCTGGAAATTTATCTTAAGACCGGCCGAACACATCAAATAAGAGTGCATTTTTCGCATCTCGGTCACCCGGTGTTCGGCGATCCCGAATATGGGGGACGATTAAAATGGCACAAAGGAGTCTATTCGACCGACAGAGTGATGGCTCTAAAGGCGCTTGATTTAATGCCAAGGCAGGCTCTTCATGCCCTTTCGCTGGAATTGACACACCCTGTAACAGGCGAAATCATCAAGCTCGCGGCGGATCTTCCCGATGATTTTCGCTTCCTGCTGGAATTCTTTAGAAGACAGTCTCAATAGATATAAAAAAGCCTGTCCGATACACAGGACAGGCCTTTTTGTTTATGCTTTTATGATTATTCAATAATCGGATTCACTAAATCTATATTCGTTACAGGCCCGAATTCATCCATCGGCTTTTCGTAAAGGTCGGGATTGCCAACCAGAATAATCGTCAGATTTTCCGGCTTAAGATATTCATTGGCCACGCGCCTGATATCATCGAGAGTGATTTTGCGATAAAAATCAAGGTAGTGATTGTAATAGTCGAGCGGATAACCATCGTACTCAAGCGACATCAGGTTTCTGATGATTTCGCCGGAATTATCGAAATTGAAGATGAATTGATTGATGGTTGCGCTTCGCGCCTCCTCCAGTTCCGCCGTGGTCACGCCTTCATTTCGTATTTTCTTTATTTCCTCCAGCATCAATCTGACCGCCTTATGGGCGGTGGAGCTTTTTGTCTGAGTATAGGCGAAAAAGCTTCCGAAATCGCGGCTGTCGGTTATATATCTTGAACCGACCGAATAAGCCAGCCCTTCATCGGATCGAACCCGCGATGTAAGCCTTGATGTGAATGACCCGCCGCCGAGAATGTAGTTCATAAGATCAATGGCATACCGATCCGGATTGTCACGCTTTATTCCAAGCTCCCCGATTCTGATATTGGCCTGATTGATGTCCTTTTTGATCTGATAAACGCCGGGGTGAGAAACCGTGCTGACAGCAGGGTAATCCGGGAGAGGCGAATCCGACTTTTTCCAGTCGCCCAGAAATTTTTTCAGGGCCGCCATAATATCCAGTGAGTTGAAATCACCTGCAACACCGATCATTATATTATTCGGAACGAAAAATCTGTTATGATAGTTGACAAGGTCATCGCGGGTGATCGATTTTATTGTTGCCCATTCCTGCACCCGGCCCAGGGGATGACTTTCATACAGAATTTGATAAAAATACCTGCGGGTAATGTCACCAGGTTTGTCATTTCTTCTTTTTATCCGGTTTTTTATTTCTTCCTTCACCAGATCGATTTGATCCTGAGGGAAGGCCGGATTGCGCAGGAGATCGGCGTATAATTTCAAGCCAAGGTCAATGTCCTTGGAGAGAAGGCTCAAAGAGGCATTGCCCGCCTCGTCACCAATGCTGGTTTCAAGGGAGCCGCCGATAAATTCCAGCAGAATATTCAAAGAGTCGCCGGAAATAGTTTTTGTCCCGCCGGTTCTCATCACTCGTCCGACAATTTCGGAAAGCCCGTCTTTGTCGTCGGGATCATATATGGCCCCGCACCGTATATTAGTGAAAATATTGAATAACGGGAGGGAGTGATCTTCATACAGGTAGACAATGATGCCGTTGTCCAGCACGACCCTTTCAACATCGCGCCCGACCTCAGGTATATTCAGCGCGATTTCGCCGAATTTCATGGATTCAACGATTTTCGAACCGGGAGACTTGAGTGCGTTATCCTGAGCAAATGCAAACCCGGCCAGGACAGATATACCAAGCAAAATGAATATGAACGTTTTCATGATATCCTCCCTCATCAATATCCGCTCTTGGAAATTTCGGATTCATTCCCGGTCCCGGCTTTGACCAGAGTCGCCACCGTCCGATTTTCTTTGGTCAGGTATTTATTGGCGACTCTCATGACATCCTCGGCGGTGACCTTGCTGATGGCTTCATAGGCTTTTATAAAATGGCCCCAGTCACCGGTCAGGGCCTCACTGGTGGAAATTCTAAAAGCCAGGCCGCCGTTGGAATTTAAACCTCTGAGAAGAGAAGCCTTCATCTGGTTACGCACTTTTTCCAATTCCCATTCCGAGACAGGCTCTGTCCTCAGTTTGTCGATTTCGGAATAGACAGCCTTTTCCATTTCTTCAATTGTGTGATCGCCCATCGGCGTCAATGTGCAATAGAAGGCGGCCGGTATTCGGCCTTCCCAGGCTGTGGCACTCGCTGTTCCGATTTTGGCCTCTTTGAT
>JBFMFJ010000386.1:0-3712 GCA_040752235.1 Candidatus Zixiibacteriota bacterium
AAGCGACATATCTGCAATTGATATACCTGGCCATTATAAAAATGTAACCATTTGTTTTATAATTAGTTACGCAAACCAAACGAAGGCAAATCAAGATATTTTATGTAGGATAAATCCCACTTAATATAGGATTAGTGGGGACCGCCGGCCGGGTAACTTAACCGGCGGTCCCGCTGTGGAGGAACCGAGTGATAAGTTCTATTTATTAATCATCAAGCCTTCTGATATAGGCCGGTATTTTTGTATTTTCGCTCTGGAAGGCGGGTGTTCGACCGCGTCCATTGTTGCCTCCGGCGACTTTTCGGACCGGAAATACAGCCGGCTGTTCGGGGAACAGCGACATCACCTTGCCCGGCTCGGCCTTTGCGATTGGTTCCTCTTCCTCGATCGACATCTCGCCACTGCCGCCGAATCCGGTGGCGATTACTGTAACTCTGATTTGATCCTTAAAATTCGGATCGATGACAGCCCCGAAAATGATATTGGCATCGGCCCCGGCCGCCTGATTGATAATTGTCGTAGCCTGGTTGACATCATTGAGCGACATATCTTCGCCCCCGGTGATATTGATCAATACACCGGCCGCGCCCGTCATCGAGACATCTTCAAGCAGCGGTGATGATATCGCCTGTTTGGCCGCTTGCTCGGCCCGATCCTCACCCGATGCGATTCCGGTTCCCATCAGGGCATCCCCGCGCTCGAGCATAACGGTTTTGACATCCGCAAAGTCGCAGTTGACCAGTCCGGGAACGGCGATCAGATCGGAGATACCTTTGGTTGCCTGATGCAGGATTTCATCGGCATAGGCGAAGGCATCGGTCAGGCGGGTTGACTTGTCAACAACCGCCAGCAACCGTTCATTCGGAATAATGATCAGCGAGTCGGCTCTTTCCTTCAGCTCTTTAAGACCGAACTCCGCTTTTTGCATCCGCTTGTTGCCCTCGAAATTAAACGGTTTGGTGACGATGGCAACTGTCAGGGCGCCTTTTTGCCGGGCGATTTCGGCCACGACCGGAGCCGCACCGGTGCCGGTGCCGCCGCCCAGGCCACAGGTAATGAAAACCATATCAGCGCCTTCGAGCATTTCCCCGATTTCCTCGCGGTCTTCCTCAATCGCCTTGCGGCCGATATCGGGATTGGCCCCTGCCCCGAGTCCTTTGGTCAGCCTCTTGCCGATCTGGACCTTCTTGGAGGCCAGATTGCGATCAAGCACCTGAACATCGGTATTGATGGCTATAAATTGCACCCCGGACAAGCCCGCTTCGATCATCCTGTTGACGGCATTACCTCCGGCGCCGCCGACTCCGACCACCTTGATGTTGGCCGGGCTGTCGATTTCATCGGCCAACTCGAAACGAAGTTTCCCTTCACTCATTGTAATTCCTCCATGATTTATTTAAAAATTATTCGATATCCATTTTTCAAATCTTCTGAACAATCCTCTCAGGCCGCCTTTTTTGACCTCCATTCCGGGGCCATGCTTATAACCAAAATTGACCAGGCCAAGGACGGTGGCGTAATCGGGTCTTTTCATTGTATCCGGGAGTTCTTCAATTCCGGATGGTACCCCGATCTTGACAGGCATATCGAGTATCTGTTCCGCGAGTTCGATTGATCCGGGAAGCAGGGCGCCGCCGCCGGTGAGAATGACACCGGCCGCCAGAGCATCGGGCGGATTGGCTTTTTTAATCTCCCGTGCCGCGAGTGATATAATTTCTTCCATTCTTGGTTCAATTATTGATGCCAGAACATTTCGAGACAGGGTTCGGGATTTACGGCCCATCATGCCGGGGACTTCCATCATATCATCAGCATCAACCAGTGAGGTCAGCGCCGATCCATAACCGATTTTCAAATTTTCAGCCTGTTCGACCGATGTTCTCAGTCCAATGGCGATGTCGTTCGTAACATTTCTCCCGCCAAGCGGGACAACCCCGGTATGTCTGATGGAGCCATCATAAAAGACGGCCACATCAGTCAGATCTCCGCCGATATCAATCAGCACCACCCCCATATCGGTCTCGCTGTCGTTGATTGCCGAATAAGATGCCGCCAGGGATTGCAGGACCAGATGCTCGACACCGATTTCGCACCGCTCCAGTGATCGGTAAATATTCTTGGCCGAAGTCACCGCCGCCGTCACGATATGAACTTCTACTTCAAGCCTGACCCCTGTCATTCCGATCGGATTTTTTATTCCGGATTGTTCGTCAATAGTATATTCCTGCGGCAGGACGTGAACGATTTCGCGATCAGCCGGGATGGCGATGGCGCTGGCCGCATCAACGGCCTTACTTACATCGCGCTCGCCTATTTCATTATCGGAGCGGGAGACGGCGATAACACCATGGCTGTTTATCGACCTGATATGATCCCCGGCGATGCCGGCCACGGCCGCATCGATATGCGCCGAGGCCATGATTTCGGCTTCCTCAACCGACTTGGAGACCGACTGGACCGTCTTTTCCATATTAATAACCACGCCGCGCCGCAATCCGGCGGCCGGCGCTGTTCCATATCCGAGGAATGTCGGACGCCCCTCTTCAGAGACTTCCGTAATAACCGTTCTTATATTGGCTGTTCCAATATCGATTCCGGTAATGATTCTTGGTTCAGACATACTTAACTCGCCGAAATAATTAAATTCTCGCATCTCATATCCAGCCTGGTAACATCGCTCAGGTCAGGATTGAAATCGAGCAGGAAAATTTCCAGATCTCTAATCCGGTCATATATTGAACCGGCATTGACATCAATCGGGAACGGTAAACCGTCAATGTACAATGACACATAATCGTCATTGGATAAATCCATGCATGACAAGGCCAGATAAAAATCGGGACTATCGTCTTTAAGCCACTCCAGTTGCTCTATAATCATGGGCAAACGCCGGTCAGCCGCATGTGAATATGCTTTGGTTCTTTTCAAGCCGGTTATCAACGGGCATTCCAGTTCGCCGTCCCGATCATTGTACGGGAGCAGATAGCACCGGTCATCCAGGGCAAACAATGTCTGGCCTCCGTCATCTATGACAAACGCGCATGGCCTGATATCATTGATCGTAATTTCAATTCCATCCGGAAGGGAATAGTCGATGTCTACCTTTATGACCTTGCCTTTTTTCAGTAATTGATCGGCAGCTTCCTCAATAGGCAGCGCAAAAAGATTATGCTCCATCGGCAGGTTAATGCGCTTACTGTCGGCGTACCCCTCGGGCATGACGGTCACGCGCTTGAGTTTGAATACGCCGGCATACTTGCAGGCAGCCGTGGCACCGCCGATGACAATCGCCGCCGCCAAAAGAATCAGATATACTTTGCCTATCTTAGGAAACATTATTCCTCAACCCTTTAATAATTTCGGGATTGACACGGGTAATACTGCCCGCGCCGATGGTTATAATCATATCTCCCTGACGGGCCTGCCCAAGAACCTTTCCCGCGGCATTCTCTTTTGCTCCGATGTATTCAATATTTTTATAGCCTAAGGTCTCGGCGTACTTTGATATCATCTCCGCCGTCACGCCCGGAATGGGCTGCTCCCGGGAGGGGAAAATATCCACCAGATAACAGACATCCGCGCGCCGCAAGGCTTCCGCGAATTCACGATAAAACAACTGGGTGCGGCTGAACAGATGCGGTTGAAAAACCGCGATTATCCTGCGGTCGTATGATTTTTTTGCGGAATCCAGGGTTGCGATTATTTCGGTCGG
>JBFMFJ010000387.1:0-3672 GCA_040752235.1 Candidatus Zixiibacteriota bacterium
GGAACAAAATCTTTATTATTGTGTAAATTAAAGTGAGGCCGTCGCTTTGGCAGATATTTGGGGGCCGGTCCTCACCTCAAGGTAAAAAAACTGTTGACCTCAGGGAAAAGAGGTTTTATTATATGTCCAAGGGGTTTCACTTTCACCTGCGATATCCGACTGATTTTTGAAATACGCATACACGGCATTCAAATTGTACGTCACGCCTATTGGAAAATAGGTAAAAAAACCAACCCCCTGGCAGATTTGTGGAACATTTTAATTAACAGTATGTTTAAGAAACAAATATAGATTTATTAGACCCACAATGTTTGACTAAAGCCGGGAGGCAGCCATGGAGACAATGGCCACCAAAAGCAGGAGCAAGCTCCGGAATGAGGAGCTTGATGATCGGATTGAGCGTGAGACCAAGGAAATCGTAAAGAAAATCAGGTCCGGAGACAATAGTGCATTCTCCAGACTGGTCAGACTTTACAAAAACCAGGTCGCTTCTCTTGCCTACAAGATGGTCGGCGATTACGATGAAGCGGCTGACATTATGCAGAATGTTTTTGTCAAGGTAAACCAGAATATCTGGCGTTTCGATGACAAAAAACGATTCTACACCTGGCTGTACCGCATTACCGTTAACGCCTCGATTGACTATATGCGCAAACATCATCGCCACCAGCATGAATCGATTGAGAACGTAAAAGAAAAAGCCGACGAGAAAAATGACACTCCTGAGGATTCATTCAAGCGCAGCCAGCTGCGTGAATTTATCGATGAGGCGGCCGAGTCGCTGAATGAAAAACAGCGTTCTGCGTTCATGCTTCGTGATGTCGACGGCTGCAATATTGATGATGTAGCCAACATCATGAATATGCCGGAAGCAACGGTTCGCTGGTATTTGCATCGGGCACGCACCAAGATCAAGAAAGAATTGATGAAAAAGTGTCCGCAACTTCTTATAGGAATGGGCTTTAAATAAAAATTATTACCTCAGTTACACCTATTCTTGAAAAAAACCGTTGATTTGCGTAGTTTGCAAGTTGACGGTTTTTTGATTATCTTTGAGTTATGGAAAAATCAAAAGAAATAGATCTGAAAATCGGCGGTATGCATTGCGCCGGATGCGCCCTGGGTATTGAAAAAGGATTGATGAAAATGCCCGGCGTCAAACGGGCCGCTGTCAATTATGCCATGGGTACAGCTGTGGTGGATTTTGAACCGGAAAAAATCAACGAGCAGTCGATAACGGAAAAGATCTCGGAACTCGGGTATTCCGCACAGAAATCGGTTGGTGCCGACCTTTTTGATGACCGGGAACAGAAAAAGTCAAAACGGGATTTTTTCACGGCTCTGTTTTTCACTCTCCCGATTATGATAATAAGTATGGGCGGGATGTTTACCGAGCATCCCATTTTCGGACATCTGACCGGCGGCCTGATTCTCCTCCTGTTGACACTTCCGGTTATGTTCGTATCGGGCCGGGAAATCTTTACCGATGCCTGGAATCAGACCAGACACGGTCGCGCCAACATGAATTCGCTGATAGCTCTCGGCTCATTGGCCGCTTTCCTGTACAGCGCCTATGCCGTTCTGACGCTGGTTGGCCTTAAGGGCACACCGGTCTCCCATTTTTATTTCGAGAGCGCTGCCATGATTATAACTCTTATCCTGCTAGGTCGGTATCTTGAAACCCGCGCCAAGGGACAGGCCCGGGATGCTATCGGAACCTTACTTCGTCTGCGACCGGAAAACGCCACGATTATTGTCGATGGTGAGGAGTCGGAGGTAATGGTCTTGGCGGTCAGACCGGGAATGGTTATCATGGTCAAACCGGGCGAGCGGATCGCCGCTGATGGAAAAATAATCGAAGGGAAACCATCTATCGATGAATCAATGCTTACCGGTGAATCGATGCCGGTTGATAAGCGGCAGGGCGATATGGTTATCGGCGGCTCGATCAACGGCAACAGCGCTTTTAAGTTTGAAGTGACCGGGATCGGCGAGAATAGCTTTCTGGCAGGAATTATCCGGCTGGTCATGGAGGCGCAAGGGCGGAAAGCGCCGGTGCAAAGACTCGCCGATCAGATCGCCGGGATATTTGTCCCGATCGTTCTTTTGATTGCGGCCGCCACGCTGGCAATATGGTTTTTAGTCGATCCCGCCAGCCCGATGCTTATCAAGGGGCCGATCGCAGTATTGATTATCGCCTGTCCCTGCGCTCTGGGGCTGGCGACGCCGACCGCCATTCTGGCCGGGACCGGGCGGGCGGCGCGGCACGGCATTTATATTCGCGGCGGCGATATTCTGGAGCGGACCGTGCATACCGATTTTGTGGTTTTCGATAAAACCGGAACTCTAACTGAAGGCGAATTTGAAGTATCGGTACTTAAGGCGCTTGATGAAGACTATGAAACGGAGTTGCTGCAGTTGGCAGCCTCGGTCGAATCAGGATCGTCGCATCCGCTGGCGGGGGCCATTGTCAGGAAAGCCGATGAACTGAACATAAAGACCAAATCACCCAAAAATTTGACCGAGTTCCCAGGGTTCGGATTGAAAGCCGAAATCGACGGCCGGACGGTGCTGGTCGGCAATGTCGCCACTATGGAAAAAGAGTATATCGATACCTCAACTTTCGATGAAGCGGCTGATGAGCAGATGGCTCTGGGACGGACGGTTGTCTATGTCGCCAGCAATGGCCGCGCTCTCGGTTTTATGGCTCTCGCCGACAAGGTGAAAGATGAAGCGGGTGAGGTTATCGATAAAGTACATAAGACCGGGCGCGAGGTGCTGATGCTTACCGGCGATAATCACAAAACGGCGCGCGGTGTGGCCAGTCAGCTCGGTATCGAAAAATTCGAGGCTGGTATCAAGCCGGACCAGAAAGCGGTCATTGTCGAAACGCTTCGCCGGGCGGATAGAAAAGTGATGATGGTCGGCGACGGTATCAATGATGCACCAGCACTGGCCGCCGCCGATATCGGCGTGGCGCTTGGATCCGGTACCGATGTGGCGATGGAGTCGGCCGATATTATCCTTGTGCGCGACAACCTTAGTACGCTGGTCGAGATGCTCGAGATTTCGAGGCTGACGTTCAAGACTATCAAGCAGAATCTGTTCTGGGCCTTTTTCTATAATATTATTGCCATTCCACTGGCGGCGGGTGTCTTCTATAAGATTTTCGGCTGGGGTCTCTCCCCGATCATCGCCGCCGGCGCCATGGCTTTTTCATCGCTGTTCGTCGTCAGCAATTCGCTGCGTTTGCTGAAGTCGAAGAGTTGATGCGATATTAAATAAAGAAAGCATTGTCTGTGGGGCACCCAGCTTTAATTAGTGCAGGGACAGGACAGTGTCCTGTCCGCATTCATCATACACGAACAGCACACTGTGCTGTTCCTACAGCTGCATGTGATTGATTTACAACGCCCCAAATAAATTTGGCGCGGCGGCCACCCGACCGCCCACGGAAAACGGGGCTGCCGCCCTTTTAAGAGTCCCAGGGCACAAGAATGGATTCCCGCCTGCGCGGAAATGACAAAAAAGAAACGGGAATGACAAAAGGGAAGCGGGAAGGACAAAGGTCGCGCAGGCAAAATAGAGCAATTTAAAAAATAGGCAGGATCACTCTCCCGTCATCGACGGGATTCGGATCCTGCCCTACATAAAGGGAGTTGTCAGGGGCTA
>JBFMFJ010000388.1:0-3659 GCA_040752235.1 Candidatus Zixiibacteriota bacterium
CCAGCCTGACATCTAGAAAAGGAATGGATATTTTTATGCCGACCAGTACCAGCAGAAGAATCGGAATTGTGACAATTATCTTTCGATTATCAAACGGCATCAAATAAAGAAAAAGAACGACACATCCCAGGGCATAGGCCATGGCGAGTGTGGAAAAGATAAATCCGGTTAAAGCGGCTATTGCCACGCCGCCGACAAAAGCTCCTATCCCTTCAAAAAGATATACCTGGACGATTGACTTGGCGGGACGATGTCCTTCCCTGGTTATAGCCGGGAATATCCATCCGGACAAAAATCCGACCGGAAGCATGGCCGCCATAGATAAAATAACGGCGGTGGAAAAGCGGATTACTTCTCCAGGTGCAGAGATTCTTAAAAGGGGACTCAGACGAGTCAGGGCTATGGAAAGCGGCAGCAACAGGGCTCCGACGATGAAGAGTGCCAGAGTGCTGATTTTTATTTTTTTCATGCCGCCAAAACCGGCTCCGATCGCAACCGCAACGAGCCATCCGAAGAGGGCGGTCCCGATAAAAAGCTCATCACCATTGAATGAGGCGACCAGTTCCCTCAATAGAAGAACCTGGCCCCCGATAGAAAAGAAGCCAAGCAAAAATGCTTTTCGATTCATTAGAAAAGTCCGGGTATAACACGCCCGCAGTCGGGGCATTTGCCGTTCTTTATGTCATTCCGAATAATGCGATATCCTCTGCGATCAATCAACAATTTTTCGCATTTTGGACAATAGGTCGATTCGGCGGGGTGTCCGGGGAGATTACCCAGATAGACATATTCAAGACCTTCGGCCCGGCAGATTTGATGTGCCTTTTCAAGCGTACTCTGCGGCGTCACGGGAAGATTTTTCAGGAGATATTGCGGATGAAAACGGGAAAAATGAACCGGCGTGTCGGTCCCCAGATTTGTCTTTATCCAGACAGCCAGATCTTTGAATTCCTGATCACTGTCATTGAGCGTGGGGACTACAAGGTAGACTAGCTCAAGCCAGACACCGCTCTTCCTTATTTCAACTATTGCTTCAAGTACCGGCTGCAATTCGCTGTCTACAATATCTTTATAATATTGCGGTCTTATCGACTTCAAATCCACCTTGACGGCATCAAGCTGTGTCAGAAGCCGGCGCAATGGTTCTTTTTCAATGGAGCCGCCGGTTATCATGACCGACTTGATTGATTTTTTATGAGCCAGTTCGGCAATGTCATACATGTATTCATAAAAAATGACCGGTTCAGAGTAGGTATAAGCAATTATCGGGACCTTCCTGGAAACGCAGATATCGACCACACTCTGCGGCGGCAAATCGATATTGTCGGTCTGTTCCGGACGGGACTGCGAGATATCCCAGTTCTGGCAGAATTTACAATTGCAGTTGCATCCGGCGGTAGCCAGCGAGAAGGCGGTCGTGCCGGGGAAAAAATGAAAGAGCGGCTTTTTCTCGACCGGGTCAATATTGACCGCACAGGGCAGGCCGTAAACAAGAGCATAGTAAACATCTCCCCTGTTTTCCCTGACTCCGCAGTATCCGCGTTCGAGGTCGGTAATCCTGCAATGCCGGGGACACAATTCGCACTCGATTCCGCCGGTTTCAAGCTTTTTATAGTGGCGCGCCTCGACCTCGGAGAGTTTTTTTGTGAAATCGAAAGCACAGGCGTTCTGAAGGCCGCCGACTATACCGGGAATAAGATTAGTATTCCCGGCCGCGGTAACAGCGGCGCCGCATCCGATGCATTTGATAAACAGCCTTCGATCCATCAAAACATCTCTCCTTTGGACTCATTGCCCTGATCGTCAAGCTGGACAACACTTATTGATATCCTGGTCATGTCGGCAACTCCAAGGCTGATTTTTTCGGCCTCGTCAAGATAGTGGACCGGCCGCCCGGCATCTTTCAGGGTCGGCATATTATGGATGGCCCTGATGTGTTCCAGAATCTCAAGGGCGACTCTGTCGCCTGCAATCGGGTCAACGGACATAATAAGCCCGCCATATTGGTGAATATAACGACTGTCATAACCCGGGCCCATATGATACTGGACTCTTACGGCGTCAAGGATAACAAGGCGGTTTTTACTTTTTATCGGCTCCAGAGCCGAAACATGGGCCGCAAAAGGACTGCAGTTGTCGGCATGGTATTTATTGGGATTATTGATGGCCCCGAACATATTTTTAAGCCCGCCTGACAAACCGGCAATTGAATGGTCCTTCAGGACAGGCAGATTTATATTGGAATCGACCATATCAGTTAAAATGCGAGTTACAAGTGAATTTGCCTTGCCAAAGCTGTAAAAGTCGGAGCTATATCCAGCGTTGTTGCTGTCGGTTCCGAAACATCTTCGGCCGAAGGAGGAAGCATTGAGTTTATAGCCGGCTTTCTCCAGTTCACGTGATTGCCTTTCCCAGATAATAATATTGTTTTCTTCAATTCCGTTATTGACCAGGATATTACCCAGGGCCTCGGTCAAAGATATTGTTGTGGAATTGAATTTATGCGCCAGGCAGTTGGTTTTCATGCCGACTACCTTGCCCGGCAACAGAGTGCGGATATTGAATTTGCCCTGCTGAGTATCGAGCAGTCTTCCCAACCCGGTCCTGAGCATAATTTCGTAATCGCTTATGCTGATGGATTCCCCGGCCGTGCCGGCGGCGGTCCTGACTATCACTACTTTACTCATACTCAATATTATACAACGGTTTCCGGCCCAATCGCCAATACTTTTTTGCTTGACCGTCTATGTAAAGATTAGTATTCTGCTATGAGGAAAAATTATGCATAGAACACCGATTTATTTAGGCATATTACTTATCTTTATTGGGGTCTCTTTGTTCGCACAAAATACTCCGGTGCGACATCCGGCGGTGGCCGGCATGTTTTATCCGGCGGAGCCGGATAAACTCCATCAAATGGTTGACCAGCACCTTGCCGCAGTAGATGAATCTCCTATTGACGGAAAGCTGATTGCCCTGGTTGTCCCGCATGCGGGTCTGATTTATTCCGGGTCAATTGCCGCTTATGCCTATAAACTGCTGGAAAATTCGGGGGTAAATAAAGTAATCCTATGCGGCCCTTCGCATAAATATGGCTTTGATGGAATCTCGGTTTATGGACCCGATGGTTCATGGTCGATGCCCTTCGGCGATATAAAAATCAATCATGATATAGCTGCTAAGTTGATTTCATTTTCGGACAAAATAAGCTTTATTCCGCAGGCACACGAACAGGAACACTGTCTTGAGGTCCAGCTTCCGTATCTTCAAACCGTCTTAAAAGACTTCACAATGGTGCCTTTGATAATGGGCAGCCAGAGGAAGGAAAATATCAAACTGCTGGCCGATGCCCTGAAAACCATTGATTTCGATTCCCAGACTGTTTTGATTTCTTCCACCGACTGGCAGCATTACAAGCCGGCCGATGTGGGAGGAAAACTGGATTCCACCGGGCTGGTTTGTTTCGAAAATCTTGACCCGGTCAGGCTGGAAATGGCTCTGGCCAATGGTTCGGTCGAGATGTGCGGCGGCGGGCCGGCTGTGGCGGTCATGAAGGCGGCTATCGCCAAAGGCGCCAATAAGGCGAAAATATTGAAGTATGGTAATTCCGGCGATGTTTCGGGAGACAACAGTTCGGTGGTCGGTTATGCCGCCATCGC
>JBFMFJ010000389.1:0-3652 GCA_040752235.1 Candidatus Zixiibacteriota bacterium
GGAAATGAAAATGCGGCTCTTCCTGATCACAGGTGGAATAACAGCCGTCCTCCACGAAATACACATCCTTCTCTTCCCTGAATAGTTCTTTGCCGCGGTAATAGGCCTGTTCGTACTCCGATTTGGACTTACGGATCATCCCCTTTTCCGTAGCCATTGAATATTCCAGATACGATCCGATAATCTCTTCACTGCCGTCCTTGAGCAAGACCGGCCGATAGACCATAGCGCTGTCCGCCAGCAAGGTGGAATCATCATACGCCGTGACCAGCCTATGAGCGGTATTGTACCTTATTTTGTCCGCCGTCAATGCCACCGTTTTATTCTTAACCGAGGCATTGGCTTTGAGAGTAATGACCGAGTCCTGTAGTGAATAACGAATATCATTGGAGGAGTAGATCACGGTATCTTCCACAAATGATCTGACCGTATCTTTGGTCTGATATTTCCCGGTAAGATATTCGCCCTCAGCGCCGCCGATCACCTCCACCACCGACAATTCCCCCTCATTCATGAACAATTTAAGGGTATCGCCTGAAACATTATTCTTCGCAATTTCCGCACTGTCGGCCGATCCGGGGTTATAGTATGAATAGGCCTGTCCGGCGGCCAGGATATTATCCAGCTGGCCCTGCTCAAAGTAGAAATCGATTTGCGCCGCCTTGAGATCGGTAATATCATAAACAGAGGAATCTTTCTTGGTCGGCTCCTTGAAATTGCCCTTTCCGTTACCGGAAACCGATACATGTTTGAGTTTGGAGTTCTCGGCATACAGGATCATCGTATCGCCGACAATCACCGACTGGCCGCGCTTCAGGCTGGGATTCTCCGTCAAAAACAGGATTTCATCATCAATATAAATAATGGCTCTTTCCGAATGCGATTCCGAATTTTCCTCCTTGATAATTACATTGCCGTCGGCATAGCCTATTTTGTTTTTGGATTCTACGGCGATTTTGTCGGCATCGATCCGAGTCACAGCAGCGGTATCCGGAAAATTCAGAAAAACACTGGGACGATCCCACATTCGGAATATGCTGGAATCCCGATTGAAATAAGCATTGGTTCCTTTGGCGAGGATGGAATCCTTATGGGAGATCAGGACGACAGTATCGCCGACGGCGTTGGAGCTATTGCGCTGTAAATCATAGATAACCCGGTCGGCGGCGAGATTATAGACTGTATCCTCGATATAAACATCCTTGATTAAAATAATCCGTTCCCCTTTTATCCAGATGGCGGTATCGGCCAGAATCGTCGCCGCCCCCTGGCGGAAAACCGCCCCGGTTATGAAAACAGTATCCCTATCGATTCCCCTGATAAATTCGAATGAATCGGAATCATCCAGATAAAGAGTCTTATCCGCGGCGGATGTTGTCCCGGAAAAAAGGAGAAGTAACAGAATAAATATGGCAACAGGCCGATACACTCAATCCCCGCTGATTTCTTCCTTGATTATATTCACCAGCGCCCGCAAAAATTCCTCTCTGCGTTCGGGCGGGATATTCCCTATCTGAGCAAAGGCCGGGCTCCCGCCCCCTTTGCCGGGGAATTTTTCCATAAAGAGTTTGGCCACCCTGGCCGCGTTGGTCGGTAGTCCTTCCGAGACCGAGATAAGCAATTTGTCGTTCGATGAAAGAATGGCCACCGAATCATAGGCGCGCGTAACCTGCATGGCCAGATCCTTCAAATCCTTTGGATCCTGATCATCATAACTCTGGATAACAATCCTGATCCCGCGGACTTCGTCTCCCTTTCCTTTGAGCCTTTCAATTTCTATCGGAATCAGTTTCTTATTCAGGCCGGCGATATCCTTACGAAGCGCCGCATTCTGGTCCGATAATTTTGCCACCGATGCCGGTAAATCCGTAAAATGGCAGGTGAAACGACCGGCCAGATCGGAGATAATGGAATGTTTGGCGGCATAATCATCAAGGGCCTGCAGTCCCACCAAAAAGGTCACCCGCAGATGCCCGCGTAATTTTTCGGTCGCGATAATTTTTATCAACCCTACTTCGGCGCTGGAACGGCAATGCGTTCCGCCACAGGCGGTATAATCGAATTCTCCGACCTGGATAATTCGGTACTTGCCTTCCAGCTCGGGGATCTTCCTGATCGGCATACTTTTTAATTCATCAAGCTCATAATAACCGATTTTGACAGGATGATTTTCGAGGACTATTTGGTTGGCAAGATTTTCGACTTTTTTCAGAGTCGCCTCATCGATTTCCGCCGCCGACAGTTCTATGGTCGATTCCACTTCTCCAAGATGAGCGCTCACCGTATCGGCACCGCCGGCATGGATAAAAGCCCGCGATAAAATATGCTGACCGGTATGCTTGCGCATATTTTCCAGACGACGTTCTTTATCGATTGTCCCGACTACTCTGGCACTGACCTCGGCCTTCCAGCCTTCCGTTATATGGATGACTTCGCCCTTATCATTTTCGATAACACTGATTACCTTTTCACCATCCAGCAACCCGGCATCATGCAGCTGCCCACCCGAATCAGGATAGAATGCGCTTTCCTTCAGGGTTATTTCAAAGCCGATATCGGAACGTTGTACACCGGTAACGACCGACTCGAATTCCAACAGAAAGGAATTGTTATAATATAATCTTTCGGTCATATTGATTGTCCTTCTCAGTCCGTTTCAAACGCCCCCGGCGATGGCAGTTGAATGAATTGAATCCCTCCAAAACCCCGCCAAATAAAAGGCTTTTGTGACAATTCCAATTGATTATACAATTAATTATCCTATCATGAAAATAAAATAATTCGGCAATTTTGCATTTCCCCCGCATTTGGTCCTGACCCGCCGCCGGTATTGTAATTATTAAAATTCCAGCTCGGTTTGTTCGGGGATAAATCTCCCCGGGTCGGCGGAATGATACTCCCTTCCAAGGATGACAAGATACCACAGCTTCTGTCCGGTTCTTGAGATTGACGCCAATTGAAACAATAAAAACTCGACAATGATACCGATTGTGCCGCCGACGCCACCGGTCGACTTGAGCGCCAGCCATTCAACCAGCAACCAGATAATGAAGAATGGAAAATATGTCAGTACAAAATAAAGAAATAGCCGCCCCAGTCTGGGTTTAAAGAAATCAGCGCCATGCCTCAGTATATCGCGAAGACCTTTATCGGGGTAGGCCGCCGATGCGGCCCGCGCCGAGTCCGAAAATATTGATGCCGCCGTCAAAATGGCCATCATGATAAGAAGGTTGAGAATCATCAGAAATGCCGCTGAGTCCCCGCCTAATTGCCCGCCCATCAAGCCGATCAGACTTACGAAAAACATTCCCGCCGGAATCAAAAGCGCATACACAATCAGCATTATCAGCGTGATTTTGATATTCATTGAAAAACCGGAAAATCCCTCGGCCGCGAAATCTCTCCAGTTAATTTTGTTCATCTTTCGTGAGACGGTCAAATAATAAAGCCCGCCGTTTATAAACTGCATCAGCGTCAGATAGATTACGCCGCCGGCAAAAATCGTTAATATAATGGCCGGGAGGGCCTCGCTTTTCAATGTCAACAATTCGGCCATGACCGAAACATCCCAGCTCTCTATTAGACTCTTTCCGAAAAGCGAGGTGGATAAAACCGAATCTGCTGTCACGAAAATCGGCAATATTATCAAAAA
>JBFMFJ010000390.1:0-3627 GCA_040752235.1 Candidatus Zixiibacteriota bacterium
CGTTTGGGTTACGATTTTAATCCAATTATTGTTTTCAAAACGGATATTTCGAGGAATGACATAATATTGTCAGTCTCATAAATGTTTTGTTTTCGATGCGATTAGAATAATCTTTTAGTGAAACTTGCGACCCACCATGAAGCAAAATCGAATGAAGTAATTCAGGGCCGTTTAAACCTTATACGATACAATCCCAAAAAGATTTGTATTTCCTGTCGAGTACATGGAGTTAATTTAAACGTGAATTTTGCCCAAAAATAAAGGCGCCGTGGAGGCGCCTATAAAGCAATTAAAAAATTTTACATCTTTTCGACGCACCCTGCAATCAGTTCGCGGAGTTTCGGTTCGGCATTGTTGGCGGTGGCGATGATTTCATCGAGAGAGCAGGGGCCGAGTGCATCCGGCAGTCCCATATCGGTTATTATCGAGAAAGCCAGGACTCTGGTGTGCTGATGCCGTGCGGCGATAACCTCCGGTACGGTTGACATACCGACCACATCGGCACCGAGGATTCTAAGGAAACGATACTCGGCGGCGGTTTCAAGATTCGGCCCGGCCACGGCAATATAAACACCCTTCCTGACCGGCAGCTTTTGCTCCAGTGCAACGTTTTCGGCCAGCCTGACGAGTTCTTTGTCATAACAGTTGTACATATCGGGAAAGCGATCGCCGATGGAATTATCATTGGGACCGATCAGCGGATTGTTGCCCAGAAGGTTTATATGATCGGTGATAATCATGATGTCACCGCGATTGAACTGCGGATTGAGACCGCCGCAGGCATTGGAGACAATCAACGTTTCAATGCCAAGTTCTTTCATAACGCGAACCGGGAAGGTGACCTGCCTCAGGGTATAGCCTTCGTAATAATGAAATCGCCCCTGCATGGCGACGACCGGCTTGTCGCGCAGATAACCGAAGAGCAGTCGTCCGGCATGCGATTCGACCGTCGAAACCGGGAAATGCGGAATATCGCGATAATCGACCGTCGCCGTTAATTCGATTCCATCAGCCAGGGAGCCCAGGCCGGTGCCGAGTATGATTCCTATTTTCGGGACTATATTGACCTTAGTTCTTATAAATGCCGCTGCCTCAGAAATCATTTCCCTGAGATTGTCCATTCTTTACTTCCTCCTTGAGTTCTTCCGATGATTCGCCGAAATGATCGACGACGTTTTCAATCTCTTCCTCTTTCATTTCGATCGGCTCTGGTTCCGGTGTCGGCGGTTCCTTATGAGCCGACGGTTCCGCTTTGGTTTCATATGTCTCGGTATGGCGACCCGATCGTCCGGAATCATGATCGGGTTTTGACGGCGGCATGATGGAGTCTACGAGCTTTAAATGAGCCAGAATTTCGGCGCGGAGTTTAGCATAGAAACTGCGCTTGGCATAATCCATTTCATGCATCTGGGCTTCAATTTCGGCTATTTTGGTATGCTGCTCTTCAATAACGCCATTACGGCGCTGTTTGGCCTCAGCGACAATCAATTCCGCTTCTTTGCGGGCATTGGAGCGGATTTGATCGGCCGTTTTCTGTGCCTCGATTATGGCGCTTTTAATCGACTCCTCCAATTTGACCAGATTTTCCAGCCTGGCCGCCATCGAAATCTTGTCTTCCCTGAGCTTTTGTAATTCCGCGCGAGCCTCTTCAAGGGCATCAGCGGCACCCTGCACAAAAGCATCAACCTCGGCTTTATTATAGCCGCGCATTGAGGAAGCGAATTGATGATTTCTCATCTCATTAGGTGTGGTCTCCATGGGATCCTCGTCTATAAAGATTATAATTTATGTTCTTATATATATAATTCGGCATCGCCGAGTTTTTTTCTACTTTTTCCGCTCGCCAAAGAGAGCGGTTCCTATCCTGACCATATTTGAGCCTTCCTCGATGGCCATTTCATAATCATCCGACATTCCCATCGACAAAGTGTCAAACTGCGGACCGACCGATTTGCGCTCTATCTCAAACAGCTCTCTTGTGTTACGAAAGGCGCGGCGGATTAGTTGTTTCTCTTCCGTCAACGGGCCGATGGTCATGATTCCTCTCAAATTAATATTTTTCAGCCCGGCCGCATTGTCAATCAATTCCGGCGCCATTTCAGGGGCGACACCCGATTTGGAGACTTCTCCGCCGGAATTGACTTCAATCAGGCAGTCGATTTTTTTATTAATCTCGATGGCTCGACGGCTTGTTTCCTCGGCCAGCTTCAGGGAATCCACCGATTGAATAAAATCAAATATGGCAACAGCCCTCTTCACCTTATTGGTTTGCAGATGTCCGATCATGTGCCATCGCGCGCTCTTCCCCAGGCTTTTGATCTTCGGTTCGGCCTCCTGAAGGCGCGACTCGCCGATATCGGTTATGCCGAAGCCGATGGCTGCCTTGATGACTTCAATGGAAAATGTTTTGGAGACGGCAACCAAAGTGATTTCATTAGGTCTTCGTCCGCTGCGACCGGCGGCGGCAGCAATGTCATTATTTATATTTTCAAGATTTTCCCTGATATGCTCGAACATGGCGCCGATTTACCTCCGGTCTATTATATGCCCGGCAGCCTTATAATATCAATAAAAATATAAGTCTTAGGGCGCCTTGATTTCAATCGTATCATTTTCCAGGTCAAAAACTTGACATTTGAGGTTTATGCGATTTAATTAGGCTGACTGCAAGGAGAATTTTTAAGGAGAAATAAAATGATTGACAAAACCACTGATCCCCAGGAAGCCATTAGAATCGCTATCAAACGGGAACGTGAAGCGTACAAGTTTTATAAAAATCATGCCGATCTTTTTGAAAATAAGGCCACCAAAGAGATGTTCCTTTTTCTTGCCGATGAGGAAAAGAAACATGAAGAAAGACTCCAGGCCGAATTGGATGAAAATCTGCATTATGAAATGTAGTCAAAACTGATTTTTATTAGATAAAGAGGAGAAACGATGGCTGTTCATCCTGATATCCTGGGAGCATTGACGACCGGCATTCAATCCGAAGTTGCCAGCTATGTGTTTTATATCGAGGCGGCCAAAAGAGCAGACGCCAATGAATTCAAAAAAACTCTGAAACAACTGGCCCTTGAGGAAAAAAGGCATTTCCATGTTCTTGAACGCCAGTATGATTCTCTGGTCAGGTCCGAGAAATGGATCAGCACGGCTGATATCCTTAAGGAAGAAGGGCTCCCGGAAATCGGTGAAGAGATGGCCGGGAAACACCGGGCGTTGATTGACGAAGTCCGAAAAGCGGCCAACCAAAAAGCCGTTCTTGAAATCGCACTTCGTCTGGAATACGAGGCCCGCGATCATTTTACGGCCATGGCCAAAAAAGCCGATAGCAAGGAGGCCAGGGACACTTTCGACTATTTGTCGAAATTCGAACAGACGCATGTCGAAATTATCAAGAAAATGATGGCCGGACTCGGCTGATAGAAATATACAATGACAAGGGTCCGTATCAACGGGCCTTTTTTTATTTGCAATGGCTGATGCGGTAGATTTAATTATCGCCTATGAACAAGAATTATCTTACCTGGATTGAACTCGATTCCAAGGCATTGAAAAATAACATTGCCACCATCAAACGTCTTTCCGGAAAAAGAAAAATTGCGGTGGCGGTCAAAGCCAATGCCTATG
>JBFMFJ010000391.1:0-3621 GCA_040752235.1 Candidatus Zixiibacteriota bacterium
CCTCGCCGATCATGGTGGTGATTTGCCGCAAAATCCGGTCTATTTCCAGTTGCTCATCCTGAAGCAATTGCCCCAGACGATTGTTGGCCTCGACGACGACATTGGGTTCGACGAAGAGTGTCGATCCTGATTTGGAACGGTCATGAATTATACCCGAATCGGCCTGGAACTGCCCGGCTATAACCGGAATGACATAGCGGCCGTCACGGACAGTGATAGTATCATCCTGCCATCCGGGAGATTTGCGCCGCTGAGCCAGCATTTCATTCAGTCTGCCTGTGATTTTCCGCCTGAGATCGGACAGATCCATTCTAATTCGTTTCAGCTTTTGTGAGGCGCTGTCCAGTATCTCGCCATTCTTATCGATGGCACGGTCAATTTCCTTCTTGATTTCAGGGAAAGGGTGCAGCTCGACCAGATATTTGTCGATCAGAGGGAAATGCTCTCTCTCGGATTTTGCATAGGAATGCAGACCGGATGAGATGTCAATTAGCTCCCTGATGCGAAGAATCGAGGCCGGATCCAGATGTATTCCCTCGGTGCGGGAGATTCTTATCTTCTCACGATCATCCTCCAGTCGGTAAAGCGGGATGGCATCGCCGAACTGGATGATATCCTTCATCTCCGAGACTTCATCGAGCCGATAGCAAATCGATTCGATGTCGGTTCCCGGGGCAATCCTTTCAACGTTACCGGTTCCGTACGCAGTGACGCACAATCCCCTCAGGATGGAGACAATCTTGAAGTATTCCAGGACTTCCAGGCTATGCAGATCGAATTCGGACATTTTAAAAACTCATATTAAAAAAGGCCGGTATTTCCACCGGCCTGAATATAAAAACTTGTTGGGAAAAGGGAAACAGCTTATTTTACATTCCCTTTTGTCCGTCACCAAAGACTTTATCCATCTGATATATAACGCGGTAAACCTGTTCACGGTTTTTTGATAATTCGGCAAGATCCTCGCCGGAGACATCATTTGGCGGTCGCTGCAACAGGGTGTTTTCTACTTTAGTCATGAAGTCGGCATTTTGGGGATGTAACGTCGATGAGCCTTCATAAATCATGGGCAGGGTCTTGGCGAAAGTCGGGCCGAGGAAGGAATTATCGAATTCCACGTAGAACTTATCCGGCATGGGGAAGAGGAAAATCATAAAAATCAGGAAGCTAATAATAACCCACCCCCTGACCGCCCCGATCAGAGCGCCGCCGAGCTGGTCTTTTCTGCCCAGACTTTGCAGGTTGGCGAATTTGTAAAACATCATGCCGAGTATCTTGAACACAGCATAAATGAATGCAAGAAGAATGATAAACGATAAGATAGCCGTAATCAACGGCGATCCACCCAGTTGGGCGTATATTTTCGTGGCAATGATGTCGATATAGTTGATTGATACGATTACGGCCGCAGTAAGAACGGCCAGCGCCATTAACTCCCTGACTAATCCCTTCTTGGATCCGATAATAACCGCTGCGACAAGCAGGATTAATAAAATAATATCGACCCAGTTCATGATCCCCTCTCCTTTCAGGTGCTATGGAGCCAGGCACCTGTTAGTCTTTTTCTCCCGACAGCATCCTGCCGACAAGTTGATTGATCAGCTTTCCGTCAGCCATTCCTTTTACTTTCGGCATGAGGTCTTTCATGACCAGGCCGATTTTTGCGGGTGAGTCGGCGTTGACGGCGGCGATCGACTGCCTTATTAAATCGCGCAACTCATCCTCGGAAAGCTGTTTGGGTAAATAGCTCTGGATTATTTCCAGCTCGAAATTTTCTTTATCGACGAGATCCTGGCGGTTTCCTTTGGCGAACTGCTCTATGGAATCTCGTCTTCTTTTGGCCGCACTAGATAAAACGGCGATGATATCCTGTTCGGATAAATCATCGCCTTTTTCAATGCGTCTATATTTGATATCAGATTTTAAGCCCCGAAGGAGGGTGACTTTATCCTTTTCACCGGCCTTCAGGGCTTTTATCAAATCATCGTCAATCTTCTTACTGAGAGACATAGATGCTACTCTTCAGAAAGTTGCAACTTGCGCATTTTTCGCCGCGCAGCATTCAGTTTTCTTTTACGCCTTTCCGACGGTTTTTCAAAGTGCTGATGCTTTTTTATGTCAGTGAGTATTCCGGTCTTCTCACAAAACTTATTAAAGCGGCGTAGGGCTCTCTCAAATGATTCATCATCACGAACCCTGACACCTGTCATCTATATCCCTCCCTTCATACTCTCATTTGGCTAAAATATTCCATAGCATTTAAGTATAACAATTTAACCCCTATTGTCAATAAAATATTTCGGCTGGATTTAAGAAAAATCGACCAATTTTAGTCGTCTTTATAGTTAATTTTTATACCGCCCGCATTTGACATGAAATGAAAGTGGATATGGGCTATAATCTGACCGGCCGCGGCCCCATTATTCAGCACCAGCCTGAAATTTTTCTCCAGTCCGAGGTCTCGGGCTATGAGGCGGGCCGTTTCCAGCATCCGGATCGCCAGATTATCGGGCAACTCCAGCAGATTTGTAAAGTGTTTTTTGGGGCAAATTAGCAGGTGGATTGCCGCACGGGGAAGAATATCCGCAAAGACAATAATTTCGTCATTTTCGAAGTACTTCCGGGCCGGCTTTTCGCCCCTGATTATCTGGCAAAAAATGCAATCCATGGCGGGCAAAATACCGCTTTTTCGGCACTTTTTCAATAACTTTGTTGGTCCAAAGAGCTTGCGATTTGCCTCCTTCAGTTTACCGGGGAATTGACGATAACTGTAACAGAAATATAATCTTGCATCTAGGGGTGATATGATAGCTATTATTGGAATCCTGGTCGTCGCCGGCGCCGTTTTAGGCGGATATATCATGGAGAAGGGGCATCTAATGGTATTAATGCAGCCGGCCGAGTTCCTTATAATCGGAGGAGCCGCATTCGGTTCGCTCCTAATAGGATCGCCCATAAAGGTATTGAAATCACTTTTAAAACAATTCGCCAAAATATTCGGTTCCGGCCCGTCAAAACAGAGGTATATCGATTTATTGGTTATGATGTATGAGCTGTTCAATGTGGCCAGAAAGGACGGTTTGGTTGGACTGGAATCGCATGTCGAACATCCGGAAGAAAGTCAGATTTTGACAAAATATCCTTATTTTATAAAGAATAAACATGCCCTGCATTTTCTATCCGACACCATGAGACTGATTATCATGGGCGGAATTCCCGAGCATGATCTGGACTCGATGCTGGATCTGGACCTGGAAACGCATCATCATGAAAACCTGCAGCCTTCATCGCAGTTGAACCGTATCGGGGATGCCCTGCCGGGTCTGGGTATTGTGGCGGCGGTGCTTGGTGTCGTTATCACCATGGGCGCCATCGGGGGACCGCCGGAGGTTATCGGACATAAGGTCGCCGCGGCGCTGGTTGGGACATTTTTGGGCGTTCTTTTGTCCTATGGTTTTGTCCAGCCGCTGGCGACAAACCTGCAATCCATGAATGAAGAAGAGTCAAAATATTATATTTGTTTGAAACAGGGGCTTCTGGCATTTCACAAAGGTTTTGCGGCTTCGATATCGGTCGAGTTTGCCCGGCGTGTGATTCCTTCTGATGTTCGTCCCGGGTTTA
>JBFMFJ010000392.1:0-3619 GCA_040752235.1 Candidatus Zixiibacteriota bacterium
GCGGTAATAGATAATGAAGGCAATCTGCTCGGACAAATTACCGACAAGGATCTCATCCAGGCGGCCCTTCCCGACTATAAAACCCTGATATCGAACCTCAACTATTCGATGGATATCGAGCCTTTCGAAGAACTCTTGAAGCATGAAGACAAGATCAAAGTGTCGCAGCTTTACACAACCGATCATGAAGTCACCAGCACCGAGACGAAAATTGTCGAAGTGGCGGCGATGATGATATTCAAGAACCTTCGTCGGGTCTATGTGATTCAGGGAACAAAGCTGGTGGGAATCCTGCTTCGGAAGAACATAGTCAGCATGATAATCCGCGGCTAAACAGCTACACCACAACATTTTCACAAGTTATCAACAGGTTGCCAACAGCGATTTTAAGTTGTTGACATTTAAAAATCGTAGGGCAGGAGTCTCTTGACTCCTGCCTCTTTTCTTTGGGCATTTATGGTTTATAAAAAATGGCAGGTTTCCGGAGACACCTGCCCTAAATTTTGTTCAAAACGGAATTTATAACTCGGATTTGGTTTCGGCCGGTTTATCGCCTACCGGCTTCTTCCATATAATCGAAGCAATGATTGACAGCGCCAGAATGCCGCCGATGATACTCAAAGAAAGCAGGTCGCCGATTTTGTAAAATCCCGAAATCAGCATTTTCACGCCGACAAAAGACAGAATGGCCGAAAGGCCGTATTTGAGGTAGGCGAACATATTTATCAACCCGGCGATGGCAAAATAGAGCGCCCGCAGACCCAGAATGGCGAAAACATTGGAAGTATAAATAATAAAAGTATCTCTGGTGATGGCGAAAATAGCCGGGATGGAATCAATGGCGAAAACAACATCGGTCGTTTCAACAACAATAAGAACTACAAACAGCGGCGTTCCGAAGTTCCGGCCCGCCTTTCGGATAAAAAATCTTCCCTCATGATAGTTTTTGGTAATTGGCATGAATTTCCGGACGAATTTGAGAATCGGATTTTTCTCCGGGTGGATTTCCTTGTCATCGGTCATACCCATTTTAATGCCGGTATAAAGAAGAAAGGCACCGAAAATATAAATCACCCAGTGGAACATCGAGATTAAAAGCGCTCCAACCCCGATAAACAGCCCGCGCATCACCAGCGCCCCGAGAATTCCCCAAAACAGAACCTTGTATTGGTATTTCTCATTAACCCCGAAATAGGTGAAAATCAGGATAAAAACGAAAATATTATCGATACTCAGCGCCCGCTCAATCAGATAGCCTGTGAAAAACTGAAGCGCGGCCGTATATCCATGCCAGAAATAGACAAATACATTGAAAATCAGAGCCACCAGAATCCAGATACCCGACCAGACCAGCCCTTCCTTGACGGAAATCTTATGATCCTTGTGGTGAAAAATGCCCAGATCAAGAGCCAGCATGGCCAGGACAATTAGATTAAATCCTCCCCAGAGAATTAATTCGTGGTTATCCAGAAATTGACGAATATCTTCCATAATAGCGATAACAATAAAAAATATCTTCTGTTTCAGAAACTATAAAAACAGGCTGCCTTAAAAATCCCGCAGCCTGTATTATCTTCATTTCTTTCGTTATCAGGATTCCGATTCATCATTTACATTGCCTGTACCTGATTTCTGATAACTGAACCCGATTCTCGGAAAAGGATTAACGATGGAACTGGCAATATTGGTAATATGGCTTGCCACCCGTTTGAGATATCGAATATAAAGGGCAAGGGTGGAAGCGTCGCCCGGCGTGAGCGACTTATCCTTTTCCTGAATGATATCGGTCACAATCTGATCACAGCGCGAGGAGACATTTCTGTGGTCGGACATAATTTTCTTCGCCGCTGCAATATCCATATTGGAGATTACTCCATTGATGGTGTCGAATCTTTCGGTGACGATTTTCTCGATATCGGCCAGGTCTTTCTCGAACATGCCGCCCTCGAGTCGAGTCGGATGAGCCATCGCCAGTTCAACGATATTTTTCGTGTAATCACCGATTCTCTCGACATCGATAACGATGGATACGAGAACCAGGCCGGGGACGATATTGTGGATTCCTGAGACAGTCAAATGAGTCAGAACATTTTGTCGGACGATGCGCTCGTACTCGTTAATTTCCTTGTCCTTTTCATAAATATCAAAGGGGAGTTTGGCAGTATCTTTCTTCCGCAGGGATTCTACCGATGCGATGAACATTTCCCGATCGGTCGCCAGCATCTTCTCGGTCATCCTGATCGCCTGATCCAGAAGATTCTCTTTTCCGAATAATTCCATGAATTTTCTATACATAACCAGTTACCTCAACAGATAAATTAAAGCTAATGGAATCAGGAAAAAAATCAATATTATAAATCCAATTGGTACTAACCTGTTTCTAAGAGTCAATCTGGCCAATTTTTTGGCAAGTGTTATAGGAATTATCGACAACGGCAGGAAAACAGCCATTCCGCAGACATTAAACATAAGGTGAGCAAAAGCCACTGCGACCGCAGTCGTGTTTTGAGTGACCAATGAGGCCAGAATGGCGGTAACAGTGGTTCCGATATTGGCCCCCAGCGTATAGGGGTAAATCTGCCGAAGAGTAAGCACGCCTGCCCCGACCAGAGGAACAATCAGGGAAGTGGTGATCGAGGATGACTGCACGATGGCCGTCAGGAGGATTCCGAAAAGCAGAGCACTCAGGGCGTTCCGGAATATAAAGCGGCTGAAAAATCCTTCCACCCGGCTCAAGACCAGAGATTTCATGATATCGACCATAAATTTCAGGGCAATAAAAAGCAGGAGAATGGCCGCAATTGCCGACAGCCACCCACTTTTTCCAAGAGCGTCGATAATAAAGGTCGAAATCGGCTTGGTTATCACTTTTATCGGGGAAATAAAATGTAATCCCCCCGCGCCTTCGAACATTTGCTCCATAAAGACGGCCAGCTTTCCCAGGAAATTGGTAAAATACTGCAGGGGAAAGAAAACCGCGACTGATAGCAGGTTGAAAATATCATGAACGATGGCCCCCGAAAAAGCCCGGCTGAATTCCCGGCTGCGAGTAATATGCGTCAGCGAAACAAGAGCGTTGGTAACAGTGGTTCCGATGTTGGCGCCCATGACTATTGGAATGGCACCTTCAATGGTGATCAGGCCGCTGGCCACCATTCCTACCAGAATCGAGGTCGTGGTCGATGAAGATTGAATGATCGATGTCGCCAGGATACCGATAAACAGGCCGACAATAGGATTCGACGTAGTATTTATCAGCGTCTCGGCGAAGTCTTTGCCGAAGAGTTTAAAGGCATCTCCAAGAAGCGTGATCGAAAGAATAAATATATACAGGAAAAAAAGGAGTCCGATTGGTTTGAGAATGAGGCCGGCTTTAATCCCTTTGCCGTTTATTCGAAATCCGACCCGACTTTTTTCATCGGGAATATTTTCTTTCTGCAAACTATATTTCTCTCACTCATCATAATTAAAAGGTTGCGCGAATATATTGACATCGAACGGCATTGTCAAGGTTTTACTGCCGGTAATGAATGCCCCATTTTTGCTTGAAAATTAATTGGACAATCTTGAATTAATATTGGCGGCCGGTGGGAATAAGCAACAGGCCGTTTTCCTGCCC
>JBFMFJ010000393.1:0-3606 GCA_040752235.1 Candidatus Zixiibacteriota bacterium
GTTCTTTTCGGCGGCGGCATTATCCCGGATGATGATATTGTCGCGCTGGAAAAGATCGGCGTGGACAAACTTTTCACGCCCGGCGCCACCACCGAGGAAGCGATCGAATATGTCCGCAAGGCGGTCGGCGGTCACAAGACTGATGAAAAGATAATGTAGTCTCATTCTCGTTGATAAAGCAAATAGGACTGTATTAATAGCTAAAATTTCAGGAGGAAAAATGCCTTATAACGTTGATCCAAGACAACAGGCGGTTCGCGATCGCGTCAAGCAGTTCGCGGAAAAGGAAATTCTGCCTGTGTATCGCGAACTGGACCGGAAGAAAGAAGAATTCCCCAAAGCTTATTACAAGAAACTGGCCGATGCCGGATTGGTCGGATTCGCCATGCCCAAGGAATACGGCGGCGGCGGGTTCTCCAATATCGAATATACAACGCTGGTAGAAGAACTGTGTTACTATGATGCCCCGACTGGATTGCTGGCGGCCGTTCCCGAGCTGGCCACCTACCCGATTTTCACCTTCGGCAGTGAAGAACAGAAGAAGAAGTACGTTCCGAAATGCGCCTCCGGCGAAATCATTCCCGCTTTTGTCCTGACCGAGCGCAATGCCGGCTCCGATGCCGCCAACCAGCAGACGACGGCCATTATCGACGGCGATCATTTCGTCATTAACGGCGAAAAGATATTCATCATGCATGGTGATGCCGCCGACCTGGCGGTACTGTTCTGCCGTATCGGTGCCGCGGATGAAAGTCGTCCGAAAGTCTCGACCATCCTTGTCGAAACCAAAACCCCCGGCTGGAAAGGCTTCACACTCCAGCACAAGATGGGCATGCGGGCCGCCACCACCGGCCGAATTGAACTGAAGGATGTCCGCGTTCCGGTCACCCAGCAGCTTGGTGAAACCGGTAAAGGCTTCAAGTATGCCATGAACACTCTTGACGGCGCCCGTATCGGCGTGGCCGCCCAGGGTGTCGGTATGGCGCAGCGCGCGCTTGATGAATCGATTAAGTATGCCAAGGAAAGACAGGCTTTCGGCGCCCCGATCGCCAAACTGCAGGCGATTCAGTGGATGATTGCCGAGATGTCAACCCAGCTCGAAGCGGCGCGCCTGATGACCTATAAAGCGGCGGTCCTGCAGGATAAGGGCGAGAAGTTCAGCTTCGAAGCGGCCCAGGCCAAGATGCATGCCACCGAGGTGGCGAGATTCTGCGTCGATCGCGCCATGCAGATTCATGCCGGGTACGGTTATATCGGCGAGTTCTCGATGATTGAGAAATTGTATCGCGACCAGCGCGTCACTGAGATCTATGAAGGCACCAACGAAGTGCAGCGTCTGGTTATTGCAGGCAATTTATTGAGATAATGAAATTCGGTTCTTTTGAAATAGTACCCTTCGTCGAGCAGTCATTTCGGCTCGACGGAGGGTCAATGTTTGGGGTGGTCCCCAAGAAAATCTGGAGCAGGCTGGTTCCGGTGGATGAGGATAATCTGGTCCCGATGGATGCCAACCTGTTCGTCCTTAAAACCGGCGACATGAATATCCTTTTCGACACCGGTCTGGGCGATTGCCTGACCGATGGCGAAAAGAAAATTTATGCCGCATCGGGCGATACCAATATCGAAAACGGTTTGAAAAAGATCGGCCTGACGACTGATGATATTAAGATAGTGTTTCTCAGCCACCTGCATACCGATCATGCGGGCGGCACGATAAAGAATATCGACGGCGTTTATTCAACAAGGTACAAAAAAGCGAAGTATCTGGTTCAAAAAGTCGAATGGCATGATGCCATCAATCCGAATGAGCGTACCGCCGCGGTTTATATACCGGAAAGATTAAATGTATTGGAAAAATCGGGGCAGTTGGAACTTATCGACGGCGATCATGAAATAATTCCGGGCGTAAATGTGATTCGCACCGGGGGGCATACGCCGGGGCACCAGGTGATCGAGGCAACATCGGGAGACACGACCGTCGTGTACTATGCCGATATCGTGCCGTCATCGTATCATGTTCGAGTGCCTTATGTGGCAGCAGTCGATCTCGATCCGATTCGAACCATGGAAGTCAAGCGGGGGCTTCTGGAAAAACTGATTGATAAAAAGCACGCCATCGTCTTCGATCATGATACTGATATAAAAGTGGGATCCTTGAGCCGGGACGGGAAAAAGATTATTGTAAATAAAATCGAATAGATGAATTGACAATAGGGGCAGGCTTTAACCGGGTGGAATAATTATGGATCTTAAAGAAAAATTGGAAAAGCTTGAGGTAATGCGCCGCGAAGCGCAGCTTGGGGGCGGACAGGACAAAGTCGATGCCCAGCATGAAAAGGGCAAGCTTACCGCCCGGGAGCGGCTGGAACTACTGCTTGACAAAAATTCCTTCGAGGAATTCGACATGTTCGTAACGCACCGCAGCCATGATTTCGGGCTGGAGAAGCACTTGATATTGGGTGATGGCGTCGTTACAGGCTGCGGGACCATTGAAGGGCGCAAGGTGTTCCTTTTTTCCCAGGATTTCACCGTCTTCGGCGGCTCCATGTCGCTGGCCAACTCTCAAAAGATCTGCAAGATAATGGACATGGCGATGAAAGTCGGGGCGCCGGTTATCGGGCTGAACGATTCCGGCGGAGCACGCATCCAGGAAGGCGTGGTCTCTCTCGGCGGCTATGCCGATATTTTCCTGCGCAATACTCTTGCCTCGGGAGTAGTGCCGCAAATTTCCGTCATTCTCGGGCCATGCGCCGGCGGCGCGGTGTACAGCCCGGCTATTACAGACTTTACCCTCATGGTCAAAAAGACTTCGTACATGTTTGTCACCGGACCCAATGTGGTCAAGACGGTGACCCATGAGCAGGTCACTTCCGAAGAGCTCGGCGGTGCCGATACGCATGCCTCCAAATCGGGAGTGGCGCATTTCGCTTGCCAGAACGAGGCCGACGCTATCACCTGTCTGAGAAAATTGCTGAGTTATATTCCTCAGAATAATCTGGAAGATCCGCCTTATGTCGAAACAGCCGATCCGGTTGACCGCACTGATGATGCTTTGAATACGATCGTGCCGGACAATCCCAATAAATCTTATGACATGAAAGAAGTCATCACGCGCATCGTGGATGACAAGCAGTTTTTCGAGGTGCATGCCGATTTCGCCATGAATATCGTGGTCGGATTCGCGCGGCTGGGCGGACATTCGATCGGCATTATCGCCAATCAGCCAGCGGTGCTGGCCGGATGTCTGGATATTAATTCCTCGATGAAGGCGGCCCGGTTTATCAGGTTCTGCGATGCCTTCAATATTCCGATTCTTACTTTCGAGGATGTCCCCGGTTTCCTTCCCGGAACCGATCAGGAGCATGGCGGGATTATCAAGCATGGCGCCAAACTGCTCTATGCCTACTGCGAGGCAACCGTGCCGAAAGTGACTGTCATTACACGTAAGGCGTACGGCGGAGCTTATGATGTCATGAATTCGAAACATATCCGCGGCGACATGAATTACGCCTGGCCGACCGCCGAGATCGCCGTGATGGGGCCGAAAGGCGCGGTGGAAATTATCTTCAAGAAGGAAATTGCCGCGGCGAAGAACCCCGAAGAGGC
>JBFMFJ010000394.1:0-3580 GCA_040752235.1 Candidatus Zixiibacteriota bacterium
CCGGCACTTTTTTAATAAAGGCCAATTCGTTCCTTGGGATTCCCGGCTCGGTGATTATAAAGAGGAGAGACAATTTGAAGCTTGCGGGCCGATCTTGGCTTTCAGGCATTAGGGGACACGACATCAGGACATTGCAACACCTGTCAATCCAGACCTGCTTTAGTATGGCGGGTTTATTAAAGGGGCGAGATTAATAGCCCGTTGACAATTTTTTCGGACATCGGGGGGAACGGGCTGCTCGCTCCCTAAAAATTATAAGGCCCCGAAAATAATCACAATATCATCTCAGGCAATCCACGACTGGGAGGCTTTTAATAGAGCGAGGCGGGAGTATGTCCCGGCTGTAACTCATTCCATTGATTTATCATGGCCGGGCTGCTCCCGCATCATAAAAATAACCTGCGGCGTTTCCGCCGAAAAATCATCCCGCCCGACATCGAGAATACCGCAAAAACCGAATACAGATTTAATAAGGGGAGGAGAAAAAATATTGTATTAAAAAGGGTTTTTGCGTCTCTTATATTAGGCAATCAAAAAATCACTGTCGGCTTTAAGCCGAATTCGTGAGTCGCTATCGATTACATCATGGGAGGTAAGGGGATGAGAAACAGGCTGTTATTATTGTTTATCAGTCTTGGTATGTCGCTGTTTTTGGGCTTTATGTCGTGCTGTGATGACTGCCCAACCTGCCCGAAAGAGGAAGAACCGCCTCCGCTGGGCAAATTTCGGTTGTATTCGATATGTTTCTGGGATGGAATGTTGATATCCTATGATATTCCGGCGGATACCATTGTCGATTCCGTTACTTTACCATATCAGAGTTATGGCGTTTTTGTCACGCCGGACGGCGAGCGGCTTCTGGTCATGCGGGCCCAGGAAAACAATTTTGGCATGGATATTTTCAGCGCCAGGGATTTGTCACTACTTGGCAGTACTAATCAATATGGCGATTACTATTTTGATGGAACCGATGGCTATGGCATTATGCTGTCTTTTACTGATGAATCAATTTACTTCGTGGATCCGGTAAACCTTTATCCCACTGACACAATTGTTAGGTTTGGGAATCATGGTTATCTAGACACAGTAGGAAATAATTTTTTTGGCGTAAAATATCCTGGTATAAATATTGTATATCGTATTGACTGTAATATACGACAATTGATTGATTCTATAGTACTACCTGGTACAGAAATCTCGGAAATATGTTATAACCATTATTCTAACGAGTTATACTACAGTTGTTATAATCCATACCCGTATGCCTATTTTATTCAATATGATTTAAATAATAAAACAATATTGAATGAAACAATGATGACTGGTGGTTCCTGGGGTGCAGCAATCACAATTGAGGGTGATAGAATATTTGCGAATGATAGTGGTAGTCGCGATTGGCTTCCGCCCGGATATATCTGGGTCTTTGATGCCCTGACCAATGAGGTATGTCATCTGATTGAACCATTTGATTATGCCACCGGTACCATATTGCATCCTTCCTTTGGACAAATATTAATGACGCCGGATGGAAGACGTGCCTATATTGCCTCAAGTTACAGCATGATTGCCGAGACGCCGATCGCAGTTGTAGATTTGCAAACTGAAAAGATAATCAAAGTCCTGCCGTCGGCATACGGATTCGGCGGGACATCTATTGCACTCGGCCCTGTGCCGGAGTGATTAGTAAACGTAGGGAAGGGGTCTCTTGACTCCTGCCTCCTTGAATTATTCCCCATACTCACCATTTTCATCAATAATATTATGTGATTTCCAATCAATAGAGTAAAATCCATCTGCATAAAAATCATGAATAGATGAATATTCCCATTCAAACGGACTTCCAGCTAAACCATGCTTGACAGGATTAAAATGTATATAATCTATGTGCTTGTTAAGGTCATTTTGATCTCGTATGACATGATCCCAAAAACGTCTTTGCCAGATTCTGCCATCCATACATCCCCTTCGGGTTCTTATTTTTTTTGAAAATGACAGTTTTATCTTCTGCATAATACGTGATAGATCCGATTTATTGATTTCAATTATCGCATGGAAATGATCGGGCATAATGACATAAGCGATTATTATAAATTTCATCTCTGCTTTTGTCCCTTTTATCGATTCACAAAGAAGGTCAATGTTATTAACAAGTATATGTTGCCTATTGTGGGTGACAGCCGTCACGAAATATTGATTGCCATGATTATAGTATCTTTTTAGCTTGGACATGATAACAAATGGCAGGAGTCCGGAGACGCCTTCCCTACTGTTAAATATCAATCCTGTGGGCTACAGCCTTTATTTTTTCAAAAACCCACAGCCCATCTCCACATCAGTGCCCACAGCAAGCTGTGGGGCACCCAATCTTTGGTGGCGAATAAAACGCAATGAAATTTTTCACATTCTTTTGCATGGAATGATACCGAATGTTACTGACTGCCAACGTCAGGTTATTTAATGCCTGGTGGCGACTTTGGCTGGCACGAAATTAAAGAAAAAGTCATTGCCGGTAAAATTGATTAATGAAAACACTGACAAAAATAAAAACGCAACTCCGGGAGTCATTGGTGTCGGTTCTCGAAGCATGTCCCGAAGTTGCGGCTTTGTGAATCCCCAAAAAATCAAGGATATGGCACCCCCAAAAACCCCATCTGTGAATGCCACATTTCCTAAGACAAGATTGCCGGATATTTGTTCCCGGCCGGTCAGAAATATTCGGCAAGGGCGAAATCCAATATTCATTTAGTAAATCCGCTGCGTGCCAGGAAAAGTCTCAAAATTAATCTTCCGTAACATTTTGATATCATAATTCGTTAAATCAAAGTAAATTGCAGGAAATGGAATTCGAATAATCTGCGTGAGGCAAATAGAAATGAGTGACAGGAAAGACTGGAAAGATTTTTTTAATGGTTTCGCCCCTCAATATATGAAGGAATCATTCACCCATAATACGCTGAAGGAAGTTGACTTTTTAATAGAAGAACTGGCGCTTAAGCCGGGCAGCAGGATTCTTGATGTCGGCTGCGGAACCGGCCGCCATTCGGTCGAGCTGGCCAGGCGCGGATACAAGTGGACCAGTCTTCCGGCATGCTGGCGCTGGCCAAAGAGGCGGCGGAAGAGGCCGGCGTCAATGTCGAATTAATTCAAAGCGATGTCGCCAAGTACAAATCCACCGACAAATTCGATGCCGCTATCTGTTTATGCGAAGGAGCCTTTGCGCTTCTGGGAAAAGATGACGATCCGCTCGAGCGGGATCTGGCAATTTTGCGGAATATCAACAACGCCCTGAGACCATCGGGGAAATTTATCATGACCACGCTCAACGCCATGAAAAAAATCCGTCAATATAAACAGGAAGATGTAGAAAATGGTGTTTTCGATCCTGTCAATATTGTCGAAACGTGCGAAATGGAATATGACGGTGCCGGCGGAAAAGAATGCGCCCGGTTACGCGAGAAGGGGTATCTCGGATCAGAGCTGAAGCTTCTTCTCAAGATGGCGGGATTCAGGACCCAAAATATCTGGGGAGGAACGGCGGGCGACTGGGGAAAGCGGGCAATCCTGCTGGATGAATATGAAA
>JBFMFJ010000395.1:0-3579 GCA_040752235.1 Candidatus Zixiibacteriota bacterium
AAAGGGATAAAGAAAATCTACCAGGACAATGGTATCCCGGTTCCGGCGCTCCGCGGGATAGACCTTACCATAAAAAAGGGTGAATTCACCGCCATCGTAGGGCCATCCGGTTCGGGAAAAACAACGTTTTTAAATATTATTTCCGGGCTTGATGATATTACGGAAGGGAAAATATGGCTGGCCGGAAAAGAGTTGTCGGCGATGAGCGGTTCCGAGCTATCAGATTTCCGGCGGGATCATATCGGTTTTATTTTCCAGGCATATAACCTGATTCCGGTTTTGACGGTGGAAGAAAATGTCGAGTACATCATGCTGCTGCAGGGGATAGATAAAGCCGAACGACATAACAGGGTGGAAAAAATTCTTGCGGAACTTGGTCTCGAGGGATTCTCCGGGCGACTTCCGACCAAACTCTCGGGCGGCCAGCAGCAGCGTGTGGCCGTGGCCCGGGCGATGGTATCGCGGCCGTCGTTGATTCTGGCCGATGAACCGACCGCCAATCTCGATTCCAAAACCGGTGGAGAACTGCTCGATATGATGCGAGAGCTGAATGAAAAAAGCGGCATTACATTTGTCTTCTCGACTCATGACACGCAGATAATGGAACGGGCAAAACGATTGGTTACATTAAAGGACGGTATGATCGATAGTGATGAGATAAAGGGATGATGTTTTATGAGACTGAATAAAATTATCCCGTTGTTGATATGCTTGTTGCCGGTTGTAATGGAAGCGCAGGCCCTGGATTGGTTTTCTATTCATGGTTACTATAAAAGCTACTTTAATGCTTATGACTGGCCGAATTTTAATGTTATTGAAGAGGATAGCACTTATTTCAATGAAGTGCCCCTGAATGCGGTCGTGTATAACCGTGTTCGGCTAAAAGCATCGGCACGGATATCGGAAAATATGTTATTAACCGGTGCCTATGACTTGTCTCCACGGGCCGAAGGTGATGCTGCTCCCAGTCCGAGTTCAAATTGGAAAAACTATATTTCATTACTGCAACTAGTTTACCGTGCGGATGATATCAGATCACGGCTGTACCCGGGAGCCGATGATCCGGAGGGAAATTTCAGTATTTACCAGAATCTTGATCGGCTGTTTTTGACCCTCAACAGCCGTTTCGCCGATTTTTATATCGGCCGCCAGGCGATCGCATGGGGTTCGGCCAGAGTGATTAATCCGACTGATGTGCTGGCGCCGTATGCCTTTAATGAGCTTGATGTGGAAGACAGAATCGGTGTCGATGCTGCCCGGATAAGAATTCCCCTCGGCCCGCTGAGTGAAATAGATGCCGGCGCCGTATTCGGCAAGGATTTTAGCTATAAGAATAACGCCTTCTTTCTGCGGGGGAAATTCGATTATTTACGCAATGATGTCTCATTAATGACAGTGGCATTTCGTGAGAACCTGATGCTTGGATTCGATTGGACTCGCCCGATCGGCGGGGCCGGATTCTGGCTCGAGGGCGGTTATGTATTCGATAATACCTTGAGTTCCGACGAGCGAAACAGTGATAATGATTTTTTTCGCGCTACCATCGGATGCGACTACAGCCTTCGCGACGGGACATATCTTTTTATGGAATATCACTACAATGGTGCCGGCGAAAATGATATCGAGTCCTGGCTTGAAGTGATTGGAAACAGCGCCTATATTGAAGCATCCGGCTATCTAATAGGCAAACATTATCTGGCGCCGGGTATTATTCATCAGTTGACACCACTGATAACCTTAAATGGGCAGATGCTGGCTAATCTTGGGGATCCCTCATTCTTCCTTATGCCCACCATTGAATACAATATTGCGGAAAATATTTACCTGTCCGGGGGGGCCTATCTTGGTCTGGGTGGCGGTGCGACTATACATACCTGGTTTAATGGATATTCCGTCAGAGGCTGGACTGATTATGATTCGGAATTCGGTAGTTATCCCGACTACTATTTCACATCATTCAGGATTTATTTTTAATAGCTCCATCGAGCCCGATAACCTCTGGCATCGACATGAACGAACGGCCCGTGATTACTGGTCCTTTTATACCGAGCAAGCCCGCCGATCAGCCGCTCAAAAACCTTCATGCCGGATAAAGCATCAATTATATCATACATCACTCCGGCGTCTTTCCAGTTGATTTGGCCGTCCTTGTTGAGGTCATCCATGACATCATCCTTTGGGTTCTCATCAATGAAAATATCGGCGGCATCGCCCCACTGGTGCCGGCTGTACCTGACATTGCCGATTGTCTTATTATAATAAGGCGTTCGATATCCGCTCATGACGTTAAGAGTACTGCAATGATAACCCTTTTCATTTAGTGCCTGCAGGATGACTTCCAGTTTCACCAACAATAATTCTCTAAGAACGATGTATTTGGGGTAACCGTTACCCTGTTTACAGGCAAACTGACTAAGCCGGAAATGAGGCGTTAATCTGGTTTCGGCATTTTCCTCGGTAATTTCGATAAATCCCGGCGGCGGTTTGTAAGCAGGAAGCCCCTTGTACAAAGTCTTTGGATATCTGCCGATTTGATAGCCATTTAAATATTCACCATTCATCTGACCATAGGGTACCAGAACGAAGATATTGATTGTCATTGTATCACTCATTTCACGGCAGATTATATTGAGTTTATAAAGACCGGGCTGTGAAGGCGCGGTATAGCGCCATTGTGAATCACCGGATATGGCGACAGTGTCAAGGGATATTGTTACATCGAAAGTGCATGGTCTGTCGGAGGCTGGTATCTCGATGGTAATCTCTTCGGACGGCATCAGGAAAATGCTCATGATGGAATAATCAAAAGTCAGAGTGCCGACTTTAACGGTAAATGAAGTCTTTCCGGTGACATAGGTCGAATCGGGGGCGGGGGCGGCATTCGTTCCAACAACAGTAATGAGAAAAAAGATGATGGCGAAAAGTATAGACGGGTCCGGGGATTTAGTGAGTGATTTTTGAAATACCATATGGTTTAATTATCAAGCGGTTCAGGATGTCCTTCACTCAGAGCCTCAGTCAAAACACTATCCCTTCTGTAAATGTCCCGCCTGAAATTCACTTCGCCGTCCGGGGAAACCCAGGCCGTCCAGTATAGAAGATGAACCGGAATTTGTTCAGGGATGACGACAGTCTGTTCAACTCCGGAATTCATGGCTTTGACTATAACCTCTTTTGTCCATTTCGGATCATTTTTTAAGAGATATACGGCCAAATCGAGCGGCTTTTCGATACGAATACATCCCGAACTAAATCCTCTCGATGATTTTGAAAAGAGATTTTTATCCGGAGTATCATGCAGATAAACATTGAACCTGTTGGGAAACATGAACTTCACTCCCCCCAGGGCATTTTTCGGCCCGGGCTCCTGGCGCAGCCAGAAATCGAATTTCTGCGGTGACAAGGTCGCCCAATCTATTGATTCGGGACTGACCTCCGCCCGTTCTGAGCCATGCCCCCTGAATATCTTAATATTTTGCTTGGCGATATATTCAGGATCCTTTTTCATGGCGGGAATTATATCCTGCGATGTAATATTGGCCGGGATATTCCAGTACGGACTGAAAACAAGGTATGTCA
>JBFMFJ010000396.1:0-3558 GCA_040752235.1 Candidatus Zixiibacteriota bacterium
CCAATTCGGCATTGACTAATATTTTCAGCCTGTCGGGCGGCATTTCATCCCGCAGCGATTCCATATGTTCATCTATATCGGCCAACAATAAAACGACATTGGACGGAACCTGTTTAAATAATTCCACGACCAGTTTATGGAAACGATCGTGAGGCCATTGTTTGGTCGGGTATGAAGCACCCGGAGCCACGGCAATCACCGGAAGTGTTGCAGTCAGGTCGAAATCCACCGGCCCGGATAGTTTCGCCCGAAAAACCGGTCGTCGGGCATAGATGCGGCCGCCGGTATCTCGGACCGCCCGGTTGTACAGGTCTATTGTATGCGGAGGATCAGGATTCAGTTTATGCATTTTCACTGAGGCCCACCGCTCGAAGCGCCGTTTGGGATAGCGAACTTTTACTCCGGCCGCGATATGCTTCATGAGATACATGGAACGGATATTCCCATGCAGATCGACTATCATATCAAAGCCGATTTTATCAAGATGTTCGGCCATCAGATACAAATCGCGAATCGAAGCATGGGCCGGAAATTCAATGATTTCATCAAGACCGGGAAACATTGAAGCCAATTTGGCAAGGCTGGAGCGGGTCAGCAGTGAAATTTTTGCGCCCGGATTGGAAATTTTCAGATTAAGGATAGCGGGAGAGGTCAGGACAACGTCTCCAATTGCCCCGAGCCTGATGACAAGTATTCGTTTTATCATATCAGATGAAATATATTACACCCAATATCCCAATAATCAAGCAATATATCCCGAAATACTTAAATTTACCTTTTTTGATTAGGTCAAGCAGGAGATACACGGCGAAAAGGCCGACCAGAAAGGAAACTGACGCGCCGACAATATATTGGCCTATCAAACCATTTTCACTTGAAATAATATTGCTGCCCTGATAAATGATTGCCCCTATAATGACCGGGATTGAGAGCAAAAAAGAATATTCAGCGGCTTCAATCGGTTTGACACCGGAAAATAATCCGGCGGAGATGGTCATACCCGAACGTGAAATCCCCGGCATTATGGCCAGAGCCTGGGCGAATCCTATTATTATAGAACGGGGAATATTAATCTTCTTAATCCCCTTTTCAAAGGCCGAAGTAAACAAAAGCACAATGCCGGTGAAGATCAAAAAAAGGGCTGCGGCCCATGGTGACCCAAAGGCTCTTTCGATCGGTCCCTTGAAAGAAAGGCCTATGATTACCGCCGGGATAGTACCCAGGATTATATACAAGATCATCAGTCTTTCAGTTTTGAGAGAAGGAGTATATAATGCCTTCAATAGTACATATACTTTCTTTCTGAAATAAATCAGTACCGACACCAGGGTTCCGAAATGGACCACCAATTCATACATCAACCCCGGCATCTTGACGCCCAGCAGATGCTGGCCGAGGACAAGATGCCCCGATGATGAGATAGGCAGGAATTCTGTCAATCCCTGGATGATACCCAGGATGATGGAATCGAGATATGTCATTATAAAAAGCTCCGGTCATAACCGGAGCTTAAATCCTTTCTGATTTGTCGCCGGATCAAAAAGCTCGTACTTCCAGACCAAGATAGATGCCGGTGTTGCCGTCCAGTTCGAATTCGCCGTAGAGATTGAAATCGGTTGTCATTTCAAATTTGGCACCCAGATTCATGCCCGCTTCGAAATCGGTATTGGCATCGCCCCACTCTGGATCAATTCTCTCCATTCTAACATTAATACGGGCATAAGGAATAAGTTTTTGCCCCGATTTAAATCGATATGGTATCGAACCAATGAGATTACCGCCGAACTCAAGCATGGGGGAATAATCATAATCGGCATACTCCAGAAAGGCGCCGGCCGCGAAATCAAATGGGTTTTTGTGCAACGTGTCATCATAATCCATTATCTCATACTTGAAATCAAATCCAAGCATGATTTTGGGATCACTGTCGTGATAGTCGATATCGGAAAAACCGAGTTTGAAACGGATATCAGTATATTCGGCCATTCCGTAGGTAAAGGTGCCATAAACGGTTGACATATTATCGCCAAAACCGACAAAACCACCGAAATAACCGACACCGGTGCCGACAGCATCAGCAGTTGTCAAATTGCCTGTGAACAACCCCCCGGAGTCGGCCAGAGCTGGCGTAAATGAGATGGCAAGCATAAAGAGTGCGGCCAGAATGATATTTTTCCTCATTATTACAATCCTCCATGTGTTATAATTTTCTTCCATAGTATTTTTATGATATTTCCCTCCTGTTTTCATGTCAACAAAAAATGATACGTATCCAACGCCGGGCGGTTCCAAATGTCTTTTTATATTGACAAAAAAAACGGACAGTAGTTATAATTTTGTTTTACCGGGATATGCCGTATATGATTTCTGTGAAAATAATGCAAATCATTCGGAGATAAAGCAGATGAGTGACGACAGACAACGCTGGGGGACAAAAATAGGCGTCGTTCTGGCCGTAGCCGGTTCCGCGGTCGGGCTTGGTAATTTCCTGCGATTTCCATCACAGGTAGGCAAGTACGGCGAAGGCGCTTTCATGATACCCTACCTTATCGCACTGGTGCTGGTAGGAATCCCCCTGATGTGGGTCGAATGGACCGCCGGCCGCTACGGCGGCGGTTTCGGACATTCAACCGCACCGGGTATCTTCCAGTCACTCTGGAGAAAAAGCCGTTTTATAAAGTATTTCGGAATCGCCGGCATTTTCGGGCCGTTCCTGATTTATATGTACTATGTCTATATTGAATCATGGTGCCTGGCCTACGCCTATTATTCGCTTACAGGACAGCTTACCAGTATTACAAGCAGCCAGGGTTTTATTGATTTTCTGACCTGGTATCAGGGTGTGGGCGATGCCGGCACTTTCGCTGGAACGGTTCCGGCATTTATCTTTTTTCTGATTACATTTTTTCTGAATATATCTGTGACCTATTTCGGTATTCGCGGCGGCATTGAGAAATTGTGTAATATCGCCATGCCGTTGCTGATATTATTCGGTCTGGTTCTGATGATAAGGGTAATTATGCTGTTCGCCCCCGATCCCCTTCATCCCGACTGGAGTTCCATCAATGGTCTGGGATTCCTGTGGAATGCCGATCTTTCGGCCTTGAAATCTCCGAAAGTATGGGTGGCGGCGACAGGCCAGATATTTTTCACTTTATCCGTCGGGATGGGTGTGATACTGACATACTCGAGTTATCTCCGGAAAAGCGATGATGTCGTCCTGTCGGGTCTGGCGGCGGCCTCGACGAATGAGTTTGCGGAAGTCATTCTTGGAGGTTCAATTGTAATTCCGGCGGCTTTTATCTTCTTTGGACCGGCCAATATCGTCGATATTGCCAACTCAGGTTCTTTTAATCTCGGATTTGTCACCATGCCACAGATCTTTAATCAACTGCCCATGGGTGCCATAATGGGCTTCGTCTGGTTTTTCATGCTCTTCCTGGCCGGGATAACATCATCCATATCCATTGCCCAGCCGGCCGTGGCTTTTATGGAAGATGAATTCAATATCAAGCGACAGAAAGCGGTAAAAATTTTCGCAGTCATTGCCTTTATTCT
>JBFMFJ010000397.1:0-3514 GCA_040752235.1 Candidatus Zixiibacteriota bacterium
TCACTAACAACCCCAAGTTCATTTTCAAGCCCCAACCGGTCAATATCGAAATCTATGGCCAAAAGCGGTGGAAGTTCGGGACTGGTTTTCAACTGCTCTCTGGTGATTACCGAAATCCGGCTGTCATCAAAATCGGGAGTCTCGATTTTTCCGATATAGTACTCATCCCGACGAGATGGAACTAAAACCGCCGTCCGCCCATGTTCCCTGAATAGTCTTCCGGCAATCGCGGAATATATTGACAGACCGACCATCGGTATCCCCAAAGACAGAACCAGCGCTTTGGCCGCGGCCATCCCGACGCGGAGACCGGTGAATGAACCGGGGCCGGTGGCTATAACTATCCCCTCGATCTCGTTCTTATCCAGACCTGCCTGACTCAGCACGTCATCAATCAGTTTAAAAATAAACTCGGCATGTCGGAAGCGGTCATGATTTTCAGCTTCATAAATTCGTCCTGTGCTATCCAACAGGCCAACCCGCAGAACGGAAGTGGAACTGTCAATGGCTAATATGTTCTTTTCAACTGATTTCATTTTTTTAATGCCTGCTCCGTCAAATTATGATATGATAATTCGGCGCGTCTCATCCGAGATTATCTCTATCTCGATTTTTATGCTTTCGCGCGGCAGCAGGTTTTCCGCTTTTTCGCCCCATTCGACCACGGTGACGCCGTCCCTCATTAAATAATCGTCCCAACCGATTTCATATAATTCATTGATATTTTTCATTCGGTATAGATCAAAATGATAAAGCGGCAGCCTTCCATACAGTTCATTGACAAGAGTGAATGAAGGCGACCTGACATCGTTGACATTTATGCCGAGTCCCTGCGCAAGGCCTTTTATAAAGCAGGTCTTGCCCGCTCCCAGCGGCCCGCTCAGTGAAATAACATCACCGCTTCTCAGCCTGTCGGCCATTTTTCCGCCCAAGTCCATGGTCTCGTCAACCGATCGCGTAATAATGACTTCTCTTGCTTTTTGAGTATCCATCATCGTGGAGTCATAACGGCAATCGGCACGACCATTTCCTCGAGCGAAATACCGCCATGCTGGAAGGAGTTGCTGAATTGCCTGATGTATTCATTATAGTTGTTGGGATACACGAAGAAGAAATCTTCCTTGGCGATAAGATAAGTAGTGGCAAGGCCGAATTTCGGCAGGCGGTATTCCTCCGGCTTCTTAATCAGCCAGGCCTCTTTTTGATCACAGTTCAGGTTGTCGCCGTACTTATATCGGAGATTAGTCGAGGTATCCTTTTTGCCGTGTGCCATCGTTCCCCGGGAACACAAGACTGAGCCATGGTCCGATGTTACCACCACGGTAAAATCTCTCGAGGCAAAGGACTTCATAATGGCATACAACGGCGAATGAATAAACCAGCTTTTCATGAGTGATCGGAAAGCGGCCTCACTTCCGGCAATTTCACGGAGAATAATGTTATTGGAACGGCCGTGAGCCAGTATGTCCAGAAAATTAAAAACAAAGGCAACCATTTCCGTTTGATAAAAATCGGCCACCCGTTTGGCCAGGGCCTCTCCCTCGGTATTATCGAATATCTTTTCATATCGAACAGAGCCGGAAAGCCTGACTCCCTCGCGTTCCAGTAAATCCTGCAGCAGCCGGTCTTCAGCCCGATTCAATGACCCTTCATCTCCTTCCCGGTATATATCCCGGTATTGTTTTGAGATATCATCAGGGAATAAGCCTGCGAAGAGAGCGTTACGGGCGAACGGGGTAGCGCTCGGCAGAAGCGAAAAATAAGTGTCGCGATTGATATTGTAGAATTCCGACAATAACGGCTCAACGGTCAGCCACTGGTCAAGACGCATACAATCGACGACAATTAGAAGAACCTTATTGCCGCCTTTTAGCAAAGGCACCATATATCTTTTAAGAACATCCGGCGACAGGGCGGGTCTCGTATCGGATAAAATCCACCTTTTATAATTCTTTTCGAGGTATTTCGTGAATTCAATATTCAATTCCCGCCGCGACCCGATATGCGTCTGCATCAGGCCATCATCGGGGCTGACATCCATCTCAAGATCCCAGCCGGCCAGGACCTTTGCAGCTTCCAGCCAGTCCTGGGGCTCCATGGCACCGTACAGCTTCTGGTTGAGTTTGTTGATATCGGTGATATATCGTTTCATCCGGCTTTCGGTGATAATTTTTCGTGTTTCCAGAATGCGCTTGGCAACCATCAGGACCTGCGAGGGATTAACCGGTTTGGTCAGGTAATCGTCGATCTTCTGGCCGATCGCTTCATCCATAAGCGCTTCTTCCTCCGACTTGGTGACCATCACGACCGGCAGATGCGGCTTAATTTCCTTAATCTCCTCCAGAGTCGTAAGTCCGTCTTTGCCCGGCATCATTTCATCAAGCAGGACAAGATCAAGCTGTTCGCTTCGCACCGACGCTACAGCATCATCGCCCGACAAAGCTGTAGAAACGGAAAAACCCTTTTGCTCAAGGAACAATATATGAGGTCTTAGAGAGTCTATTTCATCATCAACCCATAATATCTTTTTCCTGTTCATAATGCCTTTCTCGTTCAGGTCTTTGTTTTGCCCAAGGTATTACGAATAATGACCAAAACGTTTTGCTTTTATTCTGCCGGTCACCGGCAGGACCGTCTGAAATATGGTTTCGCCGGGTCGGGATTTTACCAGCGATATTTTTCCCTTATGGTATTCTTCTATAATTCTCCGAGACAGAGTCAGACCCAGTCCCCAACCACGCTTTTTAGTCGTAAATCCGGGTCTGAAAATCTTTCTGGCAACACCGGCCGGAATGCCTTTGCCGTTATCAACCACCTCTATTATGACGAAATCATTATCTTTCGAGAGGAATGTCCTGATCTCCACCCGCCCTGATTGAGGATCGACCGCCTGAAGAGAATTCTTTATTAAATTTTCGATGACCCAGGTCAACAACTCTCCATTGACCAGAACCGCAGGAACCGTCCCCATGTTCAGACTTATTTCAAGCCCTTTGCCGTCAAATGGAAGCCGTCTTCGATAATAGGCGACCGTTTCTTCCATCAAAACATTGATATCGGTTTCATGCAATTCCGGTTTGGCGCCTATCTGGCCGAATCGATTAGCCACTCGCGTCAGTCGCGAGATATCCGTTTTCATTTGATCAAAGGTTTCCTGGTAGCTGAGGTTGCTATCACCCTTTTTGCCCGGATCGGAGCTTTCTGAACTTGAGAGCAGCTCCAGCCAGCCCATAAGTGATGATATCGGTGTCCCCAGTTGATGAGCCGTCTCTTTGGCCATTCCGACCCAGATATGACGTTCCTCAGAACGCCGAATATTCTGAAATCCGATAAATCCCACAAATATGAAAGCGGCTACCAGCCCGATTTCCACGAACGGCATCATTCTTAGTTGCCGTATAACGCGGGAATCTCCATAATAGAAATAATTCAGGGTCTGATTGCCGAATTTCAGCGGAATAGCCCTTTCATCATCCTTCAAATCGAGCATTATCTTTCGAACCTTGGCGAGCGT
>JBFMFJ010000398.1:0-3500 GCA_040752235.1 Candidatus Zixiibacteriota bacterium
CAGGATACGAACGTTAAGTTCTCGGCTTGTAGTGATTTCGCGGACTTGATTGCACAGATTGCGAATCTGGGGAATGATTTTGAGACAAATCATTTCAGCCGCTATCCGGTGCTGGCTCAAATCGGGCGGATGCTGAAATCCGCCGGGGCCGCCGTAACCCGCATGAGCGGATCGGGACCGACCATGTTCGGCCTTTTTGAGAGCAGGCCTGACGAAACGATGTTTTCTCAGTTGACCCAGGGGGAATGGGATATTTTCTTCGTGCGTCCGATTTCTCTGCCAGCCTGGGATGGATACAGTTAATTTTTTAGGTCGGCTGGAGGATTTGCCGTGGAAATCACTGAAGTGCGTATTATATTACGCGATGAGGACAAATTAAAAGGTTTTGCCAACGTGACCTTTGACAATATGTTCGTTATACGCGGGATGAAGATAATTGCCGGCAGCAAAGGTTTTTTCGTATCAATGCCGAGCCGCCGCAGGCCGGATGGAACCCATCAGGACATCGCCCATCCGGTTAATAATCAAGCCCGTAAAGTTGTCGAAGAGGCGGTCCTGAAAGCCTACAAAGTGGAAATTAAAAGCCACACTGAAGTCTATTAGTACTGGGGTGTCGTCAAGCGGTAAGACACAAGCCTTTGGAGCTTGCATTCGCAGGTTCGAATCCTGCCACCCCAGCATATAACTGCATGTTATGGCCTTCGCACCACCCAAGAAAGCCATTACATCAGTTAACCGCAGTCTTTTATGACTCCCGCCAAAATAAGACCGGTTTGCCCCGGTTCCTAAATCGCGTATAAAAATATCGTCCGGCCGCCCGGCTCGCGGGCGTTCCTCGAGCGGCGGGCTTTACGGAATATCCGGTTATAAATATTCTTGCCTGGCTTCCTGCCGGGTTTTATTTTGCCAATAATAATTTAGTCAAATAACTATTTGCCAAAAGTAGGCTTTTCTATTATACTACTTGACTTATGTTGAATGATTTTTGAAAAATTGGGGAAGAACTGTGTCTGAGCTGAAATTAATCACCGGCAATGCGAACCGTCCGCTGGCGGAAAAGATTGCCAAGTATATTGGAATCGAATTAGCCGCCTGTGAGGTTAAGCGGTTCTCCGACGGTGAGATATTTGTCCAGATAAATGAGAATATTCGCGGGGCTGATGTTTTTATAATTCAATCGACGAATGCTCCTGCGGATAACATCATGGAACTGCTCATGCTGATCGAGGCATCCCGCCGGGCATCGGCGGCTCGAATAACCGCAGTGATTCCGTATTTCGGCTATGCGCGCCAGGACCGCAAGGATCGTCCCCGGGTGGCGATTGCGGCCAAACTGATGGCCAATCTGATCACAACCGCCGGCGCCCAGAGGATTATCACTCTCGATCTTCATGCGTCACAGATCCAGGGATTTTTCGATCTTCCCCATGACCACCTTTATTCGACCCGGGTTTTCAAGGATATGGTGGCAAATATTGAATGCGATCCGCTCGTAATCGTGTCGCCGGATGTCGGTTCGATTAAAATGGCCAGGGCCTTCGCCAAACATTTTAAGGCCGAATTGGCCATTATCGACAAACGGCGGCCGGCTCCGAATTTATCGGAAGTGGTCAATATTATCGGTAATGTGAAGGATAAGAATATTATAATTCGTGATGACATGGTCGACACCGCCGGCACGCTGTGCCAGGCGGCCAATGCCCTGGCCAATGCCGGGGCGATCAGCATTATGGCCATATGTACTCATGCGGTGCTGTCCGGCAATGCCATCGAGAGAATTCAGGAATCGGCTATCAAGAAAATTTATATATCCGACTCAATCGACGGATCGAATAAAAAGGTGACTGATAAATTTGAATTAATGACCTGCGCCAATCTTTTCGGCGAGGCCATCATGCGAATTTCGGGCGAAAAGTCGGTATCCTCGCTGTTTAATGATTTCCCCGATTGATATGAAAATATATAGTTGGAGGTTCAGATAGAAATGGAAGAAATCAAACTGATTGCCGAACGAAGAGACGGCGTCGGAAAAGGTGTTGCCCGCAAATTACGGGCCGGGGGAAGGATTCCCGGTGTAATTTACGGTCCGGAGACGGAATCGCTACCAGTGACTGTTAATGTCAAAGAGCTGGCGGCTTTGCTGCGTGCCCAGGGCGGCACAGGTAAACTGATCGCACTTAACTTGAATGATGAACCGGTCCCGCGAAAAGTCATTATCCGCGAGCTGCAAAGGGATCCGGTCACAGGCGACTTCGAGCATGTCGACCTGTATCAGGTTTCAATGAAAAAGAAGCTGAATCTGACTGTCCGCATTCACCTCAATGGGGCTTCTGAAGGTGCAAAGCTGGGCGGCATTATGCAGCACATTCTGCGCGACTTGGAAATCGCCTGTCTGCCGGACAATATCCCGGATAGAATTGAGCTGGATGTTTCCACTCTGGAAATCGGCGACTCGATTCATGTCAGGGACATCAAGCTTGAAAAAGTGGATATCCTGAACAATCCGGACCAGACAATTGTAACGGTTGTTCCACCGACAGTTATCAAAGTCGCCGAGGCGGCTGCTGTCGAGGGCGAGGAAGCTGAAGCTGCTGAAGGCGAAGCTGCCGAGGGTGCCGAGGGCGAAGAAAAGAAGGAAGAACCTGAAAAGAAATAGGTTTATTCCGGCCGATTCAAGGCCATTCGGCGATGAATTAAAAAAACCGCTCATAAGAGCGGTTTTTTTATTACGGAATAATTTTATATAATATCGATGTATTTGGATAGAATGTCGGTGTATAGCCGGTACAGAAAAGTGAACCAGACGCACAGGTTAAGAAAAGCACGCAAACGGATATAAGCGGGCCGATCCTTGAATCGAGGAATTTCTTTATCATGCATCAGGGCAAAAAAGCGGCGACCATAATTAATCGATGACATGGCAAAGAAAATAATGACTATCCAGAAAAATAAGTTTATTCCGAAGTCGAAACGGAGAATGTAACTTCCCAGAAGAACCGCCAGCGATGTAAAGTAGTATTTTCCGCTCAGGCTCGAGGCGGCGATTTCATGGCGGCCTTTCATGATTTTCAAACCGGCCGTCAATATGACAATATCACGAAGGACGATGGCGACGGCCAGCCAGATAGGGAAGTCCCGGAAAATTATCAGTTCAACAATCAATATGATGGCCAGCAGCTTGTCGGCCAGTGGATCAAGAAGGTGTCCCAGTGCGGTTATCTGATTCAGCTTTCGTGCCAGAAAACCATCAAGAAAGTCGGTCGCTCCGGCAACCAGAAGCAGACCCGCTGCAATCAGGGCGCCGGCATCATTATTTTGGGCAAGAAACCAGGCTATCGGAATGGTCAGGACAACCCGAAGAAGCGACATAATATTGGGAAGCAGGAAAAGCTCTCCGGCCTTTATATCAAGTTTTATGCTCATTGGCTTCATCCCATATCAAATAGTCGGACCTGAACTTATGGTGAGGATAAATATTTTTTAATTTTCAGTCAACTATG
>JBFMFJ010000399.1:0-3484 GCA_040752235.1 Candidatus Zixiibacteriota bacterium
ACAACGTCATAAACCTGGTCGACATTGCTTATATGATCGACTATGTTTACTATGGCGGTAACGGACCGTATCCGTTCCTGCACCTTGGCGATGTCAACAACGATACCGTCGTTGATGGCGCCGATGTCGCGTATCTTATTAATTATTACTTTAATAATGGTCCGTGCATCCTGGCTGACTGGACACTGTCCGGTTATTGATGCCATAGTAATTGCAAAAATCAAGCAGGGTCTTCGGGCCCTGCTTTTTTTTGTCCGGTGATTGCATTCTTTGGTCCGACTTATGTTATGGTTGACATCGAATTCAGGCTCCCATATTTTTCGATAACAGGGGAACATTCAGCAAGAGATCATATGTCCGAACTTCTAAGCGTTGGCATAATTATACTCCTGGGGCTCCTGGGTGGAAAAATCTGTCATCGCTGCATGATTCCCAAAGTCACCGGTTATATGCTGATCGGCCTGGTGTTCGGGCCGTCTGTTATCGGTTTAATCTCTTCACACACTCTCGAAAGCATTCAAATCATCAATGATATCGCCCTGGGCTTGATACTTTTTGCCATTGGCGGCGAGATTGAACTGGCGCATCTCAGAGCAATGGGGCGGAAAGTAATTATTGTCGCCCTGGCAGAGAGTTTCGCCGCCTTCACCATGGTATGCCTTGTATCTTATTTACTAACAGACGACTGGGGAATAACCTTACTGCTCGGGGCCATAAGTATGGCCACCGCCCCCGGAGTAACATTACTGGTAATTCGTGAATATCGTGCACGCGGGGAGCTGACCGATACTCTGCTGGCCGTTGTTGCCATAAATAATGTTCTATGTCTTGTCTTCTTCAGATTCGTATTCGCCTTTTATTCACTGGCCCAGGGTGAGCCCGTGTGGCATGTAGCATTCGATATTTTCAAGGAACTAATTGTCTCAATATTGATCGGCGGAGCCATTGCGGCGTTGATAACCTTTTGGGAGCAAAAGATCGAGGACTTGTCGGAACTGCTCATGGTACTTATCGGCGGATTGCTTCTCGGAATCGGTCTGTCCAAGACTATCGGCATTTCGTACCTGATGGTGTGTCTGATAATCGGCGCCATTACGAACAACATATCGATGATGCACCGCCTGATATACGCAGAAATGCGACAAATCGAAATGCCGTTCTATATCGCCTTCTTTGTATTGTCGGGAGCAAGTCTGGACCTGTACCAGCTCGGGCATCTCGGATTACTGGGGCTGGCTTATCTGATAATCCGCCCGGCCGGGAAGTATCTGGGATCATTTCTGGCAGGTCGCAGTTACGGGGCAGGGGAAGTTGTATATAGAAATCTCGGCCTGGCACTGTTACCTCAGGCCGGTGTCGCTATCGGGCTGGTCTTGATTGTATCAGAATCTCACCCGGAGATGGGAAGCATAATCAGAACGGTTGTTTTTTCATCGGTTATAATCTATGAAGGTGTCGGCCCGTTTCTGACCAGATTAGCTATCGCCCGTGCCGGGGAAATTCATCTGCAGGAGTGATTAGGCAGGCAAGCTGAGTAAATGCATTTATGCCCGAGAAGGTTACATTTATTACTTCCGGCCCTCGTTTGTAATCAGGCGGGCGCCTTTTTTTCGCGTGAAATAATCTCCGGCCCATTGAACCAGAACCAGAAGTTTGTTGTCGAATTCGATCAAATAGGCAATATGCACAAATATCCATACCAGCCAGGCGGCAAATCCGCTGAGGCGAAACCAGGTGAAATCGGCCAGGGCAAAATTTCTTCCAATAACGGCCAGGTTACCATGATTGTGGTAATGAAAAGGTCTGGTTTTTTTATTCCTCAATTTTCGCAGGATCGATTTTGCGACATACCGACCCTGCTGCATAGCTACCGGGGCGACACCGAGAAGAGGACGCCCATCAGTCGCCTTAACATGAGCAAGATCACCAATGACATAGATATTATTATGGCCGGGCAGAGTCAGGTCATTTCCGACCATAATGCGTCCGGAGCGATCAGTCTCAGCCCCTGTTTTTTTCGCAAGTTTTTTTCCAAGTTCCGAGGATTTCACTCCAGCCGCCCATAAGACAGTATGGGCTGACAGATTATATGTCCGATTGTCTTCTTCTATGACAACGCCATGCTCATCAATATCCACAACCCTGCAGGATGTCAACACATCGACTCCAAGACGGTTAAGGGATTGAACCGCTCTGAATGAGAGTTTTTCAGGATATGACGGCATAATTCCCTGCCCACCCTCGACGAGCAAAATCTTTGCACGTGATGTGTGAATGGTGCGAAAATCCCGAATCAGGGTCCGATGCGCCAACTCCCCGATAGACCCGGCCAATTCCACTCCGGTTGGTCCCCCGCCGATTACCAGAAAAGTCATGAGCTCCTGTTGGCGCTTCGGATCAGTCTCCATCTCTGCAAGCTCGAATGCTTCGAAAATCCGGCGTCTAATTTCGATGGCATCCTCGATACTTTTAAGGCCGGGAGCAAATTCGGCCCAATGGTTATTTCCGAAATAATGATGTTCTGAACCTGCTGCCAATACAAGGGCATCATAATGAATTCGCTCTCGTTTTGTAATCACGGAATTTGATGATGGTTCAAAATCAACCACTTCATCTTTAACAATTGTAATGTTTTTATTTTTATTGAAAATGACGCGAAGAGGGGAGGCAATATCGCCAGGGGATAATCCGCCGGTGGCCACCTGATATAAGAGAGGTTGAAACAGATGGAAGTTTCGTCGGTCAATCAAGGTTACATTTACTTCCTTATTACGCAGCTTTTTGGCAGCATACATTCCGCCAAAACCGCCGCCTATGATCAACACTTGATATTTGCCCGATCGTTTACTTTCGGTCATAAATCATAACCTCGATAAAATCCATCAGTAAATAACCGATAATTTGCGCTGCAGTTCCAGGAGAATCAATATATTATCACTTCTACTGAGCTCTCTATTTATGGAGGAATAAATCAAACTTGTAACTTGACAATGACACCTGGTTCCGCATATTTTAGTATTTATGTAAGGGCTTACATAATATTGTCAGTCAATAATGAGGTTTTGGTTTTATGGATATAATTAAACAACTCGGTGTCCTGGCCTTCGGCAGCCGCCTTAAAAGATTCAATGAAAGGTTGATGAGGGATGTTTCCCGGATTTATAAAGAACAGGATATCGATTTTGAAGCCCGCTGGTTTCCAGTCTTCTATCTGCTTAAATTGGAGTCAAATACTTCGATTACCGAGATAGCTTCGGCTCTGGGATTGACACATCCGGCGATCAACCAGATCGCGGGGGAGATGTCCCGCGCCGGGCTTATAATTTCGGTCAGGGACAAAAACGATGAGCGGCGCCGGCTCTTATCGTTGTCGGTCAAGGGGAAAAGCCTGGTTCCTGAGCTGGAACCGCTCTGGCAGGATGTTGTCGATGCCACAATGGAAGTGCTTGAAGCTGCGAATGAGGGATTTCTTGAATCAATTGAT
>JBFMFJ010000400.1:0-3479 GCA_040752235.1 Candidatus Zixiibacteriota bacterium
CGTGCCGGTTGCCTTCAATTCGCTCACTCCGGAAAAGTCACCCTGGCTGAATTTTTTGAAAATGTTGTAGTGCTTTTGCTCATCATTGGCCAGATCGAGCAAAATCTTTTTAATAGAAGCATTGGCCGCCTCTTTGGCCATCTTTTCATAAAAGGCTTTCCCGTCCTGCTCCATTTTCATGGCAAATTCAAAAACGTTCATTTTCACTCCTTTTATTTACAATTTTCATAGCCAATTAAATTACATACGCGCCTGCTAATTTACAAGATTGTCAGAAATCCGCAAGAGGCATTGCGGAGAATCTCGCCTTTTATTTTCCTTGGGATTATCCGGAAGCATTTGTATAATACAACTTCCGGTTATTTGGTCAAATATGACCTTTTTGAGCCGGATTTTGTAACTGAAAACATACTATTTTCATAGGAGCCGTTGTAATGAGTTCAGATGTTTCGACTTCCAAAGCACCAACCTGGGATATGGATACGATATTTCCCGGAGGGAGCCATTCAGCCGAGTATGCCGATTTCAGGAAAAAAATCAAAAGCGACCTGAAAGGCGCTGTCGATAATATCAAAGCACTGCCGCAAAAACTGGATGACTCCAGCCGTCCGGCCTGGATTGACTTTATTAACAAACTTCAGGATTTGTCCGATCGTGTCTTCCAGGCCCATTCATTTGTTGAATGCCTCGTTAATGCCGATGTCAATGATGCCAAAGCCAGACAGGTTTTCGGCGAGATAGATGTCTTTAACGCCGAAATGGAAAAAATCGGAGTTTTACTGGAGGCCTTTGCCAAAAAACAGCCTGATGGTGAATGGGAAAAGCTGGTCACGAGCGACAAGCTGAAAGAATGTCGGTACTATCTGGATGAGGTGCGCCGTATTGCCAGCATGAAAATGGAGCCGGAATTTGAGGCTCTGGCGGCAGAACTGTCCGTCAACGGATATCATGCCTGGAATCGCCTTTATAATAAAATTTATGGTGACCTGCGGGTCGAGTTCACCGAAAAAGGCAAAACCGAGATTCTTTCGGTCGGCCAGCTTGCCAATAAAATGACCAGTCCGGACCGTGAAATCAGGCGGCAGTCTTTTGAAAAACTCGAGGCAGCCTGGGAAACACGTTCCGCGGAAGCATCAATGGCGCTAAATTTTCAGGCCGGTTTTCGCCTGTCGGTATATGCTCAGCGCAAATGGGATTCTCCTTTGATCGAGCCGATGCTGATGAGCCGCACCAAACAGGAAACTATTGATGCCATGTGGAGCGCGGTCGAAAAATCGGCTCCGCAGATTCGGAAATATATCGATGCCAAAAAGAAACTGCTCGGGCTTGATGCCTACCGCTGGTACGACCAGCCCGCGCCGGTTGGGGCCTCCGACAAAAAGTACACTTTCCAGGAAGCGGCTGACCTGATTATAGGCAATATTGCCGCCTTCAATAAAGATCAGGCCGATTTCACCCGCATGGCTATCGAAAAACGATGGGTCGAGGCTGAAGACCGCCCCGGCAAAGGCGGTGGCGCTTTCTGCAGCCCCTTTCGCACCTCAAAACAAAGCCGCGTCATGATGACTTACAGCGGCACCTTCGACAGTCTGACCACACTGGCGCATGAACTCGGCCATGCCTATCACCAGTGGCTCCGAAGAGATATGCCTTCATTTTCCGCCGGGTCTCCGATGCCGCTTTCCGAGACTGCCTCGATTTTCAACGAATTCCTTGTCATCGATTCCGAATTGAATAAAACCGGCAATGTTGATGAAAAACTGATGTTTCTTGATATGAAACTTCAAAACGCGGCGACGCTGTTCTGCAACCTGCATGCGCGCTATATATTCGAAAATATATTTTATGCCGAACGCAAGAACGGTCTTGTCGACAGGAAACGCCTCGATGAGATAATGGTTGAAGCCCAGAAAAAAGCCTTTATGGGCACGCTGGCCGATGATGGTTATCACCCGCTTTTCTGGGCCTCGAAACTGCATTTCTTCCTGACCGATGTCCCATACTACAATTTCCCCTACACTTTCGGATTTCTCTTTTCCGGTGGGGTGTATAACCGCGCCAAAACCGAAGGATCGTCATTTGCAAAGAACTATATCACGCTGCTTTCCGGCACCGGGCTCGGCTCCAGCGAGCAGATTGCCAAAGATCACATGGGAGTCGATCTGACGGTTGAAGATTTCTGGTTGGAATCGGTCAATAGAATTATGTCCGACGTGGAGCCGTTTGTGGAGCTGGTGAACAAAGTGAAATAAATACTGTCACAAAATTTTCTTCGAAAATGTGCCGGATCTTTTTGTCCGGCATTTTTATTATGGTGGAATTATATCTTATCACGGATAATTTAATCGTATAAACCTGTAAATAATAAAAAATAGAGGAAAGGATGACTCCATGAATCCTGAAAAAGGCGTTGAGGATATCTGGCAGGTTATTCACAAAATCCTGCATTTCGAGCTTTTTCAACTGAATAAGGAACCGGTGACAGTCTTATCGATTGGCATGTTTGTTTTGATGCTGGCCCTGTTCTATGTCGCCTCAATGATAATCAACCGCATCATCATTCGCAGGATCATGATCAGATTAAATATCGAAAAAAGCACGCGTTACCGGATGCTTCGTATCGGTCATTACCTGATTATGATCAGCGGCACGGTCGTGGCCTTCCAGTTTGTCGGCATCGACCTGGGCGGGCTGGCCGTTATATTCGGCCTGCTGTCGGTCGGTATCGGTTTCGGTCTGCAGAATATAACATCCAATTTCATTGCAGGAATAATCCTGCTGTTCGAACAGCCGATCAAAGTGGGGGATCGTGTCACGGTCGGCGATACCGAAGGAAATGTCTCATCCATCAACATGCGCTCGACCACAATTCGGACCCTGAACAATATTTCGATTATTGTTCCTAATTCAGAGTTCATCTCCAGCCGCGTCACCAACTGGTCACATGGTGACCCGAAAATCAGGCTGGTGGTCGATGTCGGCGTTTCCTATGATTCCGATCCGGATGCGGTCATCAAAGCTCTGCATGAAGTGGCCGGAGAGCACCCCGATGTAATCGCCTCGCCCGAGCCGGATGTGCTGCTTTCGGAGTTCGCTGATTCATCATGGAGCATGAAACTGCGGGTCTGGCTGGCCAACCCGCACAGGTATTACCAGATCCGATCCGAATTGAACCAGGCGATTGTCGCCAAATTCAGGAAATACGGTATAGAGATACCATATCCGCAGAGAGACTTGCATGTCAGGTCGCCTCTGCCGATGCCTTTTGTATCTCGGGAAACGACCGCATAAAGGTTCAAAGGGCAAAAATGAATTTGATTTCCCGGGACAAATTGTGTTTGTTTGACATAGTCACCGAATATTTATAAAATGAGTAAGAATAGAATTTAGGGACATTTTTTATCTGACGAACAGGAGGGCAAAATGGATTATAAAGAGTGGATGGGCCGTGCAATTGAATGGTCGATGACCAGCGGACT
>JBFMFJ010000401.1:0-3459 GCA_040752235.1 Candidatus Zixiibacteriota bacterium
TAATACGACCACGCAGGTATCGGTGTGGGATATTTCGAATTCCGATTCATTAATGACGGCCAATCTGGATATTGAATGGTCACGACCTTATTATTATATGATGGATACATCCTTTGTTGACGCCGGTCTTGATGGTTTCCTCGACCCGCTCGAAACGGTGCAGTTTTATTTCGTTCTGGCCAATATGTGGAAAGACGTTACCAATGTTACGGTCACCGTAACATCGAATGATCCGGACATTGTTTTTACTACTCCCTCGGTCTTCTTCTCCTCTATTGGAGGAGACGGCGGTTCGGTGGATAATTATACCATGCCGGTCGAGTTTATTGTCCCGGATCTGGCATACCCGACGTACGATTCCTTCTTCGTTACTATCGAGTCAGATGGCGGTCAGTTCACTCATGTTTTCAGACTGGAGCAGATTGTCGGACGGCCGGAAATACTACTGGTCGATGATGATCGCGGGAAGTCATACGATACGCTTTATTTGAGTGACTTGAAGAAGAAACAGGCTCCGGCCGATATCTGGACCAAGGCTACACTGGGTTCACCCACCGGCGCCGATTTGAGTGAGTACAATACCGTTTTCTGGTTCACCGGCGATACATCATCGAATCTTCTCAATGCCACCGATGTTCAGGCTATGAAAGATTTTCTCGACGGCGGCGGCAGCCTCTTCCTGACCGGTCAGGGACTGGCTTATGAACTTCAAAATGAGGATTCGGCGTTTCTGGCGGATTATCTGCACGCCCAGGCCGGCATTCTATTCTTCAATCTTATTCACAACGGGGTGACCGGTTCGCCTATCGGCGACGGCCTGAGTTATCGTTACTACAGCGGCGCCAATCAGGATTTTAATTCCTCAAGAATGATTTCGGTCTTATCTCCGGCGCAGGTCGCATTCAATTTCAAGAGCGGCGGCCCATCGGCTCTCAGCTATGAAGGCGACTTCAAGGTGGTCTTTTTCAACTGGGGTTATGAAGCCATTTCCAATAACTTCGCCAGTTATAACAAGCGTGACACCCTGATGGCCAATCTCCTTTATTTCCTGACCAACTGGCAGCCTCAGCCATGCATTGACAGTGACGCCGATGGCTTCGGCGATCCCGGCAATCCCGACAACAGGTGTCCCGATGACAACTGCATGACTATATACAATCCGGATCAATCCGACTATGACGGCGACGGTCTTGGTGATTCATGCGATAATTGCATATTTGTCTCCAATCTCGATCAGGCCGACGGCGACGGTGACGGTGTCGGTGATTTGTGCGACAACTGTCCCGGCATTGCCAACAGCAGCCAGGCTGATGCCGATTACGATGGTATCGGGGATCTCTGCGACAACTGCCCCAATTTCGCCAATCATGATCAAACCAACTCGGACGATGACGATTATGGCGATCTCTGCGACAATTGCCCGGGTATAACCAATCCGGACCAGGCCGACAGTGATGCCGACAATGTCGGTAATCTGTGCGATAACTGCATCAATGTTGCCAATCAGTCACAGGTCAACTCGGATGGTGATGAACTCGGCGATCTTTGCGACAACTGCCCGACCGTGACCAATCCCGTTCAGGAAGACTTTGACGGTGATCAGGTGGGTGATAGTTGCGACAACTGTCTCGACGTGCCCAATACCGATCAGGCTGACAGCAACGACAACGGAGTCGGTGATGCCTGCGACTGGGTATGCGGCGACGCCAGCGGTGACGGAAGTATCAATATTCTGGATGTGACTTTTATAATTAATTACCTGTATCGCAGCGGTCCGGCACCGGATCCGCTCGAATCCGCCGATTGCAACAACAGCGGATCGGTCAATATTCTGGATGCCACCTCTCTAATCTCGTACTTGTATAAGAGCGGCCCGCCGCCGAATTGTCCCTCCTGATATAGCCAATTAAATTCTCGAATATATAGAGGCCGGTTTCACCGGCCTCTTTTGCTTTGTTATCATGAACATGATTGTCATTTGCACGACCAAAAGTCATTCTCTCTTAGGCGCGAATCTATAAATAAAATGATCTGCATTATTATTGTGGTGTCGGGTGCCCTTCATTTCATTCAGGGTCTGCGATAGAGACCTGACACCGCTTTAGGCGCCCTTTCTATTAAAGTGACCTAAGTGCTGTCAGGTCCCCGTCAGTGACCCTGACAAAGGAAGGGCACCTGACAGCACAATGAAACGCCGCATCCCCAAAGATGATTCATCGCTTCGCGTCGAATCATCTTTGAGGCTGCCACACTTGTCGAGGTTGTGACCTGGCAGACACGGTAGATCAAGCCTCTCCGAGGCTTGACGTCAAATCTCGGAGAGATTTGACCTACAACTGCCACACTTGGGCAATTTTACAGGAAATTTCATTGTACAATACTTGATTCCATGCAGTTACACGGAATTGGGTTCGTTTTCCTATTTTTAAACATGCTACATCATTTTTGTAGTAAATTTGGACGCAGAAGCGTCTTTTGGCCTTCGGTCTGCCCCAATGATGTGTCAGGCTCTACAGTAAAAACACCATTGCCAATATCGGGATTGTTATCAAGAGGCAGTGGCGTCTTTTGGCCTTCGGTCTGCTCTGATGAAGCATCCTGCTTGATACAAGAGGAGGAATTGCCAATTTCGGGCGTTTGGTCCGATGCCACCGTGCCGATTGCGGTTACCGTATTGGAAACAGGATCATCCGAGATTTCATGAAGGCGATCGCGCAATTGCAATAGCTCAAGCAGGCGGTAGGAGCGGAACATCTGGCGGTCGAGGCGCATCTCATAGTGCATGATATCGCGGCTATTGGAAGGTAGGGAGCGACGCACGGCCTCATTGGCGAAGAATCTTTCACGATCTTCCGGGGATTCATCATCCTCGTCATCATCATTGCAATCGAGGAATTTACTAATCAGCCTTCTGGTTTCCCACGATGAATCGATATCGCGTATCTGGTCATTGATTTCGGCGGTTTCGGCGATGACGGCGCGGCGGGAACGCCAGAGGCAGAGGGCGATTTTGCGGACAAGGTGTTCCTGGAAGATGGTTTTCGGTTCAAGTTCAGTATAGAGCTGGTCGAGGAGGGTTTTGAATTCGGCCGGATCTTCTTTAAGGCGGGGGGCGTCGATGAGGATATTTTGAGAATAGAGCCCATGGTTGACGGCATTCCGGGCGGCAATGGCCTTTCCATCGGCGGTTTTCGGGCCGGTGGATTTTTGGGCGTTTTTTCGGTTGGCCTTGATTTGTTTTTTGGATGCAGGCATAGCTATATCCTTTTAAAAAAGTGAAGCTTCTCTATAAGAGCTCCCGCGCGGGCAATTACCATCAAAGTGGTGGGGTTTTTGAGAAAGGGGTGTGGTTCGATGGCAAGGCATGGTTTACACACCCCGCCCTTCGAAGACTCCGGGCACCCCTCTCGAGAGGGGAAAAGAGAGAAGATTATAAGGGAATTTTGTTTACAAAGCGGT
>JBFMFJ010000402.1:0-3457 GCA_040752235.1 Candidatus Zixiibacteriota bacterium
GACTCCTCCGGTGGCCAGCAGCGTGACCGGCGCATAGAACGAGTTGAATTCCCTATCACGGGCGGTAAAAGTATAGCAACCGCCGCACCGGCGGTGCCCATTGTGAAGATATGTTATCAGGTCAAGCGCAATAGTATCTTTATATATATCGATATTTACTTTTTCACGGCAGGACGTCAGGAGCGCCCGCTCGATTTCGCGGCCGGTCAGGTCGGCGGCATGGACGACTCTGTTAACCGAATGGCCGCCCTCCCGGCCAAGATCATAGGCGCCCTTTTTTTGAGTGAAATTGACACCAATGGTGACCAGCTTCTGAATCACCGCCGGGCCGGAATGCACTATTTCGCGGACGACATCTTCATGGCACAATCCGGCGCCGCAAATCAATGTATCGGAAAGATGCGATTCAAAGCTGTCTGTCCCGGACATAACGGTGGCGATGCCGCCCTGGGCATAGTTGGTATTCGAAGCGGTTTCACTCTTTTTGGTGATTACGGCCACTCTCCGATCAGGAAGCAGATTAGCCACTTTCTGGGCAAAAAACAAACCGGCAATCCCGGAACCTATTATGATAAAATCGTAATTTTTTTCCATTTACTCTTTCACCACATCTTCCAGTGCAATTCGCAATTCCTGTTCTCCTTGGGCGAATTTCAGTTTCAAATCAAGATAATATATCGGAAGCCCGAAATCAAAGCCACTTAATTTGACGAAATCCTTGTTTGTAGTAATTACGATTTCCGGAATTAATTTATCCAGATCCTTTTTTATGCGGGCGGTATCGGAGGGCAGGTAAGAGCAGTGGTCGGGGAACTGCCGGTATCCGCTTATGTTATTGAATCTTTTCTTAAGATGCTCCAGCAGAGGGCCGAACCCGCCGATCCCCGCAAAAAAATAAATTTTCTTATCGGCCAGATTTTCCATAGGGATCTTTTCATCATTCATTTTTACATGATCATTGCAATAATTGACCTCGGCGATTATTTCACCATGATATATTTGCCTTATCCATTCTCTGTAATCTGGTTGAACCGCATGGAAGTTTGTCTTTGTGAAAATAACCGCATCGGCCCGCCCAATACCCGCGGCCGGTTCACGAAGCGTCCCGAATGGGAAAAGAGAGTCCTTGCGCAGATCATGGCCCGCATCCAAAAGCAAAATATCAAAATCGCGGTGCAATCGACGATGTTGGTAGCCGTCATCGACAAGGATGATATCGAGGTCATAACGCATATCAAGCATATGCGCGGCATTCGACTTCGACTTTGAGATACTGAAATATGCCTGAGGCAAAGCGTGTATCATCACCATAGCTTCATCGCCGAGATCGTCTGCGCTTTTTGTCGCAAGCTCCTGTCCCGATCCAATGATATCCAAGGCATGCTTCCTACCATAACCTGATGAGACAATCCCGACTTTCTTCCCGGTGGAGATAAAATATTTACCCAGAGTTATAACCATCGGGGTTTTGCCGGTTCCTCCGACGGTAAGATTGCCGATCGAAAACACCCGGGCCCTGGTTTTTATTTCAGCTTTGGAGAAATGCCTTTTAAGATTAGCGCCCAGACGATAAAAAACTGAGGCAATCCACAGTAAAGCGAGAATCGGCCAGAATAAAAGATTGCCCTTATGACCGATTATTTTGAGCCATATCTTTTGCATTGGACTTTAGGGGATTCAGGATAATTTGCGCCGTCTGCAATGCCCGCGACGGTTCCGATGAGACGTCAGTCTTTTTTCGAAATTTCAGCGTTCCTTTGAAATATGAAGTCAACTTGTGACATAATTCATCACCATCGCTCACCTGCACGCCAAAATTGTGGGCTAATATATATTCCGAACTGTCGACCACATTGGCGATAGACGGGCCATAAAATACCGGAATGCCGGCCCATACCGGCTCGAGGATATTATGTCCCCCTATTTTCGTCAATGTCCCGCCGACAAAGGCGGCATCGGAAATATGATACAGGTCATTCAGAACACCGATTTTATCCACTATCATGACATGGCAGTCGCCAGATGTCTGCTGTCTTTTTGAATAATGACAATATTCGAGGGAGCGCGACAAGGCCATATTTGTAATAATATCGATCCGATCAAGGTGCCTTGGAACCAATATGAGCCTGAGTTCCGGGAATTCCTGAACCATGTTCAAATAACAATCCAGGATTATTTCATTTTCGCCGTTTCTGGTAGAACCCGCTATAAGAATTTTTGCGTTGGGATCAAAAGGCAAGCTTTCTTTAATACGCTCCTTCTTTTCGGGAGGCATAATGTCTATCGGAGCGTCGAATTTTAGATTTCCGATTGCCTCGATTCTGTCCGATCGGGCTCCTATGCCGACAAATCTCTGCTTGTCGAGATCCTTCTGTACCATCATCCGTGTATAATTTTCAAAAACCCCGGACATTGCTTTCTTGAAGTGGAGGTACTTCCCGAACGCTTTTTCGGACAGTCGGCCGTTGGCCAGGAAGATCGGAATGTTGTTTCGCCCGAGCGTCTGTATCATATTGGGCCAGATTTCGGTTTCAATAAATACGGCAACCTTCGGTCGAACTGCTCCGAGGAACCTTTCGATCGGCGTTGCGAAATCCATCGGGAAGAAACCGACGCAGGTATCTTTATCGGCGAATTTTTTGGCGGCATTGTAGCCGGAATCGGTCATGACCGTCAAATATATTTTCAGGGAGGTGTCGATATCTTTTAATTGATTCAGCAATATTCCGAGCACTTTCACTTCGCCCATTGATGATGCATGCAGCCAGATATCGACAGGATTAGCGTCGGGGGTGCGATGTTTCCATCCCAACCGCTGTTTCCATTTCAAGGAACCGGCCAGAGCTGAGATAAAAGTATATGGCAGACTGACAAAATAAATAATAAATGTCACTATCTTATAAAGCAGCATCGACAATGTACCTCATGACCGCTTCCGCCGCCTTCGCCGAAGCTCCCGATTCATTCAGCCTGTCGGTGACGGCGTTTAATGCACTTATGACATTTATACAATTATCCTCGTCATCCAGAAATAATTTTGCTTCCCGGACGATATTTTCCGGAATTGCATCGCTTTGTAACAGTTCGGGGACAATCTTTTCGCCCGCCGAAATGTTGATGAGCGCTATCTTATCCAGCTTGACCAGTCTCCGTGCAATCAAATATGTGATCGTGCCGGTCTTATAAATAACAATCATCGGCCGGCCGATAATCCCGGTTTCCAGCGTAGCCGTGCCCGATGATGCTATCACCAGGCGGCTTTGGGCTATCAGTTCCCGCGTCCGGCCATAAACACAATCAACAGGAATTTTACAAAGTTTTATATATTTGTCATAGTCAATATTGCCATCAACCGCGGCAACGGCGAACTTATAATCGCCTTCTTTGGCCAGTTCGACGGCGGAGTCCAGCAGGGTGGGGAGCATACGCTGCACTTCCTGAGGACGCGAACCGGGCA
>JBFMFJ010000403.1:0-3450 GCA_040752235.1 Candidatus Zixiibacteriota bacterium
AATAAGCAGGACTATCTTGGCTGTCATGACCGATTCCGGCGGGATTTTCAGATGCTGCACGAAAAACAGCGCGATAACGAATCCGGCCAGAAAGGTCGCCGAGGCCACATAGGTATACAAATAGGCCGAGGAACTGATAACCTGATTTAATTTCTCCCATTCCTTCGTCGCATAGGATTTTGAGATAAAACGCACCAGGGATTGCTGCATTCCGGCATCCGCCAGCCGGATATAGGCCAGCAGCGAGAACACCAATGTCCAAAGTCCATACTGTTCCTTACCGAGCATGGATATCAGATATGGCGTGAAAAAGAGGGAAATGACGATGCCCACGATCATATTGGTCGTGGAAGTGAACATATTCCTGAAATACTGGGATATTACCGACTTCATCAAATCCTCAGGATATTGGCTACTTTGGGCAGGAGCCCGATATTACCGGAATCGCTCATGAATAATCTTAAGCAATTTATTCGCGGCTTTCTTTTTCCGGATACTTTTCGGGATCAATCCCCTCCATTCAAGAGCACGATACAATTTTTTGCCCAATCCCGGAGTGGTCCGCCCCGACATATACAAATCCCTGAAATTCCTGTGAGATACAGCGGCCGCCAGCTCCACCGCCGTTTGCCCCTTATCCTCGGACTGTCGCAGCAGCCTGACAATCATATCCTTGAAATCATTGGTAAAGATACCGGCGACATCCTTTTCCGAGCCGCCCAGTTCGCCGATTCCGGTTCCGACAATACCGCCGCCGTTAATAATAAAATCGGGGAGCAATTTTATTCCTTTTGCATTCAAGCCTTTTTCGCCGTCGGGCGTACACGGCACATTGGCGGCCGGCACCACCGCTTTGGCGTTTATAAGTCCGGCAATTTCTCCCGTAAGTGAATGAACCCTGGCGCAGGGAACGTGAATGTTCATGGGAAGCGCGAATAAATCTTTATGCTTTATCACTTCCCATTTGCCCTTTTGATTGACCCACTCATCATCATATTCTTTGCGTAATTTCAACAATTCCTCGATATCAAGGCCGTCAGGATTGGCTACCGCGCCGCGTCGGGTCGAGGCCCCGATGATTTTGCCGCCCCAGCGACCGATCTCGCGGGCCAGATAAAAACCAACATTGCCGACACCCTCAATGGTGATCCGACAATCCTCCGGCCTTAAGCCATAAAACTCGGCCGCTCCCAGGACACCGGCAAAGGTCGAAAGCGCCGTATAGTATGCCGAATCGCCGGCATCGCCCGTGGGCATTCCCGCCCCTTCGATAATACACTGCAAATCCGGGAGCCGGCTGTTCATATCAGTCCAGGGCAGATAGATATTGGCCCGGAGCAGTGAACCGACATGCGCCCCGAAACTGCGTAGTCTCCGTTGACGTTCCTCCAGCGGCAAATCAAACGGCATCTGCAGACCGGCTTTGGCGCCGCCGGTATCTCTCTCGAAAAAGCAATACTTATAGGTCATGGCCCGCGCCAGGAGATACACCTCTTCAAGATTGACATCAGGATACAGCCTGACACCACCGCAGGCGCCATTGGCCCCCATGGAATGGATTACAATCCACCCTTTCAGGCCGTATTCCGGATCATCAACTTCGATTTTATAAAATGGGGCATCAGGAATTCTATTATAATTAAAATATTCTAACTTATCCGCAGTCGGCATCTTACGACTCCTTATCTCTTTCTATACATCATCGGTATTTTTCCGTTTTTCAAAATACTATATGAAATCAATTAGCATCGGCGGGCCGGAAAATCAACTAAAATAAGATGCCCCGAGATTTCATAATCCCTATATTACGCGCCCCTCATTGATAATTTTAATGATTATTCAAAGTTCCTGACCGGCAATGAAATAATACCCACAGTGTCGGATTTGGGACGCACCCGGCGCCGCATGATATTGATTTGATGAAATATCCTTATGATTATGGCCGGCAAATGAAGGCATATTTTCAAAAAGGCAATTTTAAGCTTTGAAGTGCTGTATTTTTCTATAACCCGGATCTTTTCGGCTCCCAAATCCCGCCTTCCGGCAAGAATATCCTCAAAAAGCTGGTTGGGGCCGATCCAGTGAGTTCTTTTGTCCAAAAGTCTTTTCATCTCAGCCGGATCGAATTTTAGCTCCGTCAGGATGCTTTCGACGCTGTGAAACATCCTGTAAAACTGCCGGCTGACATTCTGCAGATTGAATGAAGTCGGCAGCAAATTACGCGTAACCATGACCTCATCCAAATAAATGAAGTTGGTATAATAGGCCAGTCTTTTCCAGTAATTCCAGTCCTCGACATTAAGCACTTCGGGATCTTCGGAGAAATAGAGCCCGTATTTATCTATTATCGTCTTTCTCACCATGACCGATGAAGTCGTAATCCAGTTCATGAATAGCAGCTCGTCAAAGACATATCCCTGGTAAATGACATATCTCTTTTTCGAACTGGGCAAAACCGTTTTTTCATTTTGATGAATTTCGATGTCCGTGAAGCAGAAACCATAAGCGGGGTTTCTTTCAAGCAGTTCCACCTGTTTTCGCAGCTTTGACGGATACCAGTAATCGTCGGCGTCGCAAAATGCGACATACTGACCCTTCGCCGCTTTTATACCGACATTTCGCCCGATTGCAGGGCCATTATTCCCTATGGTTATGGAGTCAAGGCCGAATTTTCTTTTGATCTCACTTTCTTTATTATTTGTGGACCCGTCATTGACAAGGATGATTTCTAAATTGTCATAATCCTGGGCGAAAATTCTCTCCAGAACGGTAAATACCTCATCACCCGGGTTGTAGTAAGGTATCACAATCGAGACCAGCGGATTTTTTGAATCACTATTCATGGTGCATTACTCCATCAAGAAGCGTTCGCCGCCATTTCCATCCTCATAACGAATTTCATCTGACTCTTCTTTCTTTCCTTCACCGCGATACAACCGGTCGGGGGCATTGAAAACCAGTCCTTCTTTTTTACCGATATTTTTATACGCATGAACCACGCCCGGCGGGATGGTAAAACAAATCATATTATCTTCCCCGGCCATCAGCACGCATTTGTTGCCGCAGGTGGGTGAACCGGGTCGGTTATCCCAAAGAAATATGCGGAACTCCGATGAACCGAAAAAGCAAAAGTAATCGGTTTGTTTTCTATGCTCATGCGGCCCGCGCGTAACGCCCGGTGATGTCATCGAAATATAGCTCATGGCCGGAGAATAACCATCAGGATATTCATCCGAACGGAACATCTCTATCAGCCAGCCCCGCGCATCCACATTTTTTTTGAGATGCTTTATTATGACCCCGTCGATGTTACATTCCGCTGAAATGGTTATTCCTCCATTCTTCCAGGTAATGATCGATCCCTGCCTTGAAATCGGGCATAATGTTCATGTTAAATTTTTTCAGGGCCGCGTTTTCCAGAGCAGTATTAAGCGGCCGCGGTGCGATCCA
>JBFMFJ010000404.1:0-3430 GCA_040752235.1 Candidatus Zixiibacteriota bacterium
CCTTGAAGTTTCATACACGATAGAGGATAAAAGAGCATTTCGTAATGGAACCGATGACATGTGGTCGTTCGCAAAAGTGCCTCCGACGGTCAAATCTCGCCTGAGTCTTGTCATGCCGAAAGATATGTCTCAATTCTATTATTCATCACCGGGTATCCCGGATCCGGAAATAACGTCATTGGATGACGGAAAGAATGATATATATGTCTGGACGATGGGTCCGCTTCCGGCGCTACCGGTACCGCAAACTGATTATTCCGCAAGGTACACGCCCCATGTAATCTGGTCGACATGGAAGAGCTGGAATGCTCTGGGGGACTATTTTGATGGCAGCATTAAATCAGCCGGCATTCTCGACAGTACACTCCAAATCATGTTGGATTCTCTCCTGCGCGACAGCAGAACCGGTCCTGAAAAAGCGAACCTGATAGCAACCTTTATTGATGAAAGAACATCATTCATCGACTACTCTGAAAAATACTGGCTGGCGTCGCCCCGCTCGGCTATGGATACTTATAACTCGGCCTACGGCCATGCTCTTGATCGCGCCGTCCTGGCGGCGGCATTATACGCGAAAGCCGGATTCAGCGCGGTTCCGGTCTTCATCAGTGACGAGTTCGGTCCCATCGAAAGTACTGTTCCGTCATTGGCCCGCCTGGGTGGAATCGGAATCTGGGTCTCAGGACCTGACATTGAAGCATATTATGACCCGAAAGAAAGTACTTTGCAGAGGGGTTTGACCCAAATAACCGGAAGAACAATCTGGTCGCCCGGCGTCGATGAACAGCCGGGAATACGTGTCAGGGGGACCAGCGAATACAGCAACATGGAAATAATCATCGACCTGACAATCGACTCGGCCGGCGATTCCATCGCCGGTCATGGCTTTCTTTATACCGACAACTGTCTCAATATCTTCGACCGGATGGAGGGTCTGGCCGGTGAGGCTCGTAAATTTCTCAATGAAGCCATGGGAGGAGTAATCGAGGGGATTAATGTAACCGATTACAGCTTCAATCGTTTCGATATTTTCAATGTCACCGCCGGTTTCGAATTTAACATGAAAAAACCGGATAAGGATGATTACGACCGCCTGCCGATTAAAACAGGCAATCCGGTCGGCAGCATTTATGATCATCTGCCGGAAAACACCTCTCTTTATGACGCCGGGCAAACATCACCCGTCAACCTTCAATGTCTGATGCGATATGCCGTTGAACTGAGAATTAAATTAAATGGCATGCGGCCGGTTTATTTGCCAGCGGAAATAAAAATGGAAAACAAAGCGGGCGGTTTTGAAATTAAAGTGAAGCAGGATGAGAATAGAATCGATATCAGGCGGGAGTTGAACATATCACGCGTTGATTTCGAACCTGCCCTTTGGTCCGATTTAAGAAATCTTCTTCTTTTGGACAGCAATGAGCGCAATCGCAGATTGCTTTTCAAAACGGATGAAAAAGCAAAATAAAAGATTATTGAAAATATTTATTAACAAGGGACGGTTTCGGCCGTCCTTTTTATTGAAATATTAGACTATTACAGTTTAATTCGTTAGAAACATATTTCTCGATAACCTGTTGCACAATAACAAAAAAACTCTTGACAAGATGGATTAATTTATGTAACTTTTATTAGAATGAGTGACCACCTCGACTCATTACCAGACCTATCCCTCATACTATAAGATAAAGGAAATTCTATGGTATTTTAATAAATCAACTTTTATCAAGGAGTAGTAAAATGAAATCGCTCAAATTCTTGCCGGTTCTGGCGGTGCTTGTATTTTTATTTCTGGCACCGTCGGTCAATGCGTTTTATGATCCGCAGAGAATTGAAATCCCCATAGTCTATCAGGGTGATGATCATCCGTGGGGCGGTGAGGTCGATCCGGGTGGCGGAGGCAACAGTGTCAACAGGACGTCTCAGACCAACACTACTGTTAGTTCCGGCGGATTCTTCTACATCAACCTGGTCCGCATCATCTGGGTTCCTGATATTTTCTTCAATACCGGTTCCGGTCAGGACAATGGAACGATATTGCCCAATACGTTCAATGATAATCAGACTGGAAACAGCTCGGACGGGAGAGGGGTAAGATAATATGAGTCAACATGCAAGTGCAGAATTGGAATATCGCAGGAGCTGTCGAAAATACCTCGAAGGTATGACGGCTCGTCGTGATTTCCAGGCCGCTTGCAGATATTTCGATTCGATTCGGGATGTCTGGGAAAACAAGTCGGATCTGGAAAGCGGTATCATTCTGCGTCTTGGAGCGCATGCTTTTGGCTCATCAGGCAACTTACCCAAAGCCCTCACTTTGATCAGAACAGCTATTACGATTTTCTCTCGAGAAATCGGAGAAACCGCTGAAGCAGCAGAATGCTACCTTATTCTGGGTGACACCCTGCGGGAAATGGGTAAATTCCGTGAAGCCGAAAAGGCCTTCCGTGACGCGGAATCAATGTTCAGACGCAACGACAACCTGACGAAAGCGGGTATTGCTCTTAACCGCCTCGCAGCCATTCATTTCCGCAAAGGCGAGTTTAACAGCTCCCTGAAATGCCTGCTCGAGGCAATTGAATACGCAAAAATCGAAAACGATAACCAGAAACTGGCTTATCTTTTCGGTAATATCGGCCGTGTCTATACTCTCATGGGAAAACTTAACCAGGCGGCCGAAAATATTCGCTTCAATATCGAGTTCTCCCGTGAACTCGGCGATGAAGTGGAGCTGGGCAAAGCATATCTCTCCCTGGGATATGTGAAAATCCAGCAGGCCCATTTTGAAGAGGCCGAAGAGACTCTCGAATTGGGTCGTCAGTACATCGAAAAAAATAACATGACCAAAGAAAAGATCATCTATCTGACCTACCTCGGTGAATTGATGCACAAGACGGGACGGCTGGCCGAATCGGAAATGATTTTGTCAAAAGCGGCGGCCGGCGCTTCAAAGATGGCTCCCGATTCATTGCTGGAAGCGCGCCCCATGAGACACCTGGCCAAGGTGGCTCTCAAGAACGGCCAGTACCGTAAAGCGCTTCAATTGGCCAACAAGGCCATGGTCATTATGAGAAAACTCGATGACGCGGTTGAGATCGGGGCATTATTGAGAATCCAGGCCAAATGCCACTTTTATCTAGAAAGTGAAAAGAAGGCCCGGGATTCGTTTATCAGTTCAATCTCAACTCTCGAAGAGAGCCGCGCCAGATTCGAACTGGCCGACAGTTTGGCATCGGCGGGAAGTTCCGATGTCTTCGGGCTGAATCAGAGGATCATGTACCTGTGCCGGGCCGAAGAACTGTACAACATCTGCGGCATAGCCGAAAAGGCCATGAAAATCCAGAAGATGATCGGAAATCTTGAATTAACTGATCGATCATTTTCGCAGCCGTCCGCCGGCCTCGTCTTGGATATTCCTGAATTCCCGACC
>JBFMFJ010000405.1:0-3420 GCA_040752235.1 Candidatus Zixiibacteriota bacterium
ACACCTTCCACTTCATTCAGTCGGGTCAGCCGGTACATCATATTGATGTCAAAAAAGACTCTGGGGCTGATATATAGATCCATTCCGGCCCCAAAATTAAGACCTAATCCCGTAAACCTGGCGTCTTCAAGAAAATAGTCATTTGCCGCGGCATCCTTCAATTTTATGTAGGGCGCTGAGACTCCCGGTAATAAATATGGCTGGATCATTTGCGGGCCATAAATGGCTTTGACATTAAAATCAAAGAACATTGCCGTTACATCATTATGTTCATCCAGAATATCGAAATCATAATCCTGGGAAGTCAATGAAAACGCCGCTTCGATTCCGAAGTAAAAAAGGGGTGACATTTTGGTCGAGTATCCTGCCGTAAGGCCGAATCCAATGCCCGGGTTAATTTCTGGAATAAGAATAGTCTCTGAGTGACCTGACAGCAAATGATCGCCATTAAAATCACCGCCAATTGAGTTGTATGCGAATCCGCCACCCAAATAAAATTGCTTATCAGCCATTTTGAAGGTTTTTTCCACGGCCCCCGCCGACCCGAAACAAGACATCATAATTGCCGCAATTGTAAAGACGGTAAGAAACAGTGAATTACGCATAATATTACCCTTCCCAAATGTTTAATGATTTTGCTTGATGCATAATTATAGCAAAATAACAGGAGGCAGTCAAGGAAGGGCCTCACGATATTTTTTGACTGGAATAATGGGTGCCGGGCGTATATATTAGCATTATGAAAACAAAATATATCGATTTCAGATCAGACACAATTACCAAACCGTCGCCCGCGATGCGCAAAGCCATTGCCGAAGCAGAAGTGGGCGATGATGTTTTTCGGGATGATCCGACCGTTCTGCGGCTGGAGGCGGTTGTTGCCGAAATGTTCGGTAAAGAGGCGGCGCTGCTGGTTCCCTCGGGAACCATGGGCAACCAGGTGGCCCTGAAGACTATTTCCGAGCCGGGGTGGGAACTGCTCTGCGAGCGGGACTGCCATGTGGTGAACTATGAAACCTCGGGACCGGCCATCCATTCCTCGCTGCTGGTCAATATGATTACCACCGAATACGGAGTAATGACAGCCGAACAGATCGAGCTGTCGGTGCGCGAACCTAATGTTCACAGTCCGATCACCAAAATCGTTGCGATAGAAAATACGCACAACCGTCATGGCGGGACAATATATCCGCTCGAGGAAATAAAGAGAATCAGGGCTGTCGCCGACCGGCATAATCTGCTGATGCACCTTGACGGAGCCAGAATATGGAATGCCCATGTGGCGACCGGAATTCCTCTGGCCGACTGGGTGAAACCGTTCGACTCGGTTTCGGTTTGTTTGTCAAAAGGATTGGGGGCACCGATCGGTTCGATGATTCTCGGGTCGAAAGAGTTTATCGGCAAAGCGCTGAGAACAAGAAAGCTGTTCGGCGGCGGCATGCGTCAGGCCGGCATTGTCGCCGCGGGCGGGCTTTATGCCATTGAGCACAATATCCCCCGTTTGGCCGAAGATCATGCCAATGCGCGAATACTGGCTGAGGGTCTGAATAAAATCGAAGGCTTCGCCGTTGAGATGAAACGGGTCCAGACCAATATTATTCTGGTGGATATTGCCGGAACCGGGAAAAAACCGGCCGAGATATTGTCGGTTATGAAAGAGCAGGGCGTATTGGCGGTACCGTTCGGACGGACGAGACTGCGTTTCGTAACGCATCTCGATGTTAATCGCGACGATTGCGAAACAGCTGTTAAAGTAATCTCTGATATAAAATTCTAGGGTGGTGACGGCCGCGGCCGTCACCCAGTTACTGTATACAAATAATGGGAGGATGTGTCATGCAGGAATCAGCAGCGATTATTTCTGCCTCTGCACCTGTCCGCGAGGCGGAACGATATGCGTCTATCGATGTTCTGCGCGGCATCGCCGTTCTGGGCATTCTCGCGATCAACATTTATTTCTTCGCTCTCCCCGGCAATGACTATATCTATCCTTCGGCGTCCGGCGGTTTCGCCGGTCTGAACCTGCTTACATGGAAATTCACTTCACTGTTTTTTCTCCAGAAAATGATGGGCATCTTTTCGATGCTATTCGGGGCCGGAATTGTTATGATGTACGACAAGGCCGAAAGAGCGGGACGAAAATTCAAGGCTTTGCACTATCGCCGCATGTTCTGGCTGTTAATTATCGGCATGATTCATGCTTATTTTATCTGGCATGGCGACATACTGGTGACCTACGCCATCTGCGGCATGATTCTATTCATTTTTCGCCGTCGTTCCCCGCGAACCCTGATAATTCTCGGACTGGCGTTATTCTTTTTCGGGATACTGATACAAGTCGCGGGCGGTTATAATTTCTCCAGGTTGAAAGAGAGCGCCGCCGAAGCGGAAAGAATACTCCAGGAGGGGGGTGAAATCAGCAAATCCCAGGAAGAAAGTATGGATGCCTGGAAAAAAGTAAGCAGCAATTTCAATACCACCGAAGATTCCATGAAGGTCGAATCAGACGCCTTTCGGGGAGGCTATGTTGATGTTTTCAAATTTCGACTTCCCTATGCATTTATGATGCAGACGCAGGCATTGATATTCATCGTTATCTGGAGGACACTGGGAATTATGCTGCTGGGCATGGCATTGATGAAATTAGGAATATTCTCGGCTCAACGATCGATGAAGTTCTATCTTATAATGACTTTGCTTGGTTATGGGACAGGCCTGCCGCTGGTTATGTACGGAATCAATGAGCTTATAGCCCACAACTTTGATTTTATTTACCAATTTAAGGTAGGAATGAATTATAACCATATTGGGAGTGTTCTTGTTGCTTTGGGGCATGTCGGGTTGGTGATGCTGTTATATAAATGGGGCATTTTGAAATGGCTGACACGATGTCTGGCTGCAGTGGGGCGGATGGCATTGTCCAATTATCTTTTCCACGCGGTTGTCTTTACAACAATATTTTATGGCTATGGTCTGGGACTTTTTAATCGGTTTGATCGCTTTTACCTGATGTGGTTCGTGGCCGGAATGTGGGTGGTGAATCTGGCGGTGAGTCCGCTGTGGCTGAAATATTTTCAATTCGGCCCGGCCGAATGGCTATGGCGGACGCTGACTTACCGAAAAAGACAGCCAATGCGAATCATTTCTTGATAAATAGGCGATTTAATGGTATCATTGAACGGCCGTTTTATGCAAACAAACCCTTAGGACGAAGATATACAATGAAAATATCACTAACCATCCTCGGATCAGGGTCGGGCAATCCGTCGGCGGAAAGAAGCAGTTCCGGTTATGTTCTGGAATGTGATGGGCGTCTTCTGCTGTTCGACTGCGGCAGCGGAGTGTCATCGTCATTTGTCCGGTCGGCTTTTGATTCTTCAAAAGTAGATGCGATTTTTATTTCGCATATGCATCCCGATC
>JBFMFJ010000406.1:0-3410 GCA_040752235.1 Candidatus Zixiibacteriota bacterium
ATTTCCCCCGGCGCAATCGTATCATCTCCGGTTTGTCCCAGGGTGTTGTCGTTATTGAGGCGGCGGAAAGATCGGGCGCATTATCGACCGCTGGACATGCTCTTCAGCAAAATCGTGAGGTCTTCGCCGTCCCGGGTTCTCCCCGACTTCTTACCTGCCGCGGACCCAATCAATTGATCAAAGATGGCGCCTCGCTGCTGACCTCTATTGAAGATATCTTCGAGGCTCTACCCCGGCTTAAAGGAAAAGTGACCGCCAGGCAGATTGAAAAAATCGAGGATTTAACCGATCTGGAAAAAGAGATTTTGCGCCACTTTGAAGGTGACCCGATACAGGTGGATCGGCTTTCACGCCAGGCGAAAACCCCGATGCCGGATCTGCTGCAGGTTTTATTGGCCCTCGAATTGAAAGGCGTCGTAAAAGAGATATCGGGCAAACGATATATTTTGAGTTGAGTAACTGACTATGATTCAGAAATCGGTAAAAGTTATAAATAGACTGGGTATGCATGCTCGACCATCGGCCATGTTTGTCACACATGCCTCGCGTTATAAATCGGAAATTTTTCTTGAAAAGGCCGGCGTGCAGGTCAACGGCAAATCAATTATGGGTGTCATGACCCTGGCCGCCGAAATGGGCTCCGAGTTAATCATTACCGCCAATGGTGAGGATGAAAAAGAAGCCGTCAAGGATCTGGTCGAACTGATTGCCTCCGGCTTTGGAGAATTAAAAAATTTATAATTTAGTTGCCATTAAATATCGACCGGTGTTATTATTTTACCGAATCGGATAATGATATGATTGCCGTACCAAAAAGATTGAAGTTGCGCGGCCTCGCGGCCGGCCCGGGTCTGACTTTCGGGGAAGCTCGTGTTGTTTATAGTTGGGAACAGACTATCGAAGAACGGGCCATATCGCCCGATGAAATCGATGCCGAGCTGAGGCGGCTCGATAAGGCGGTCGAGGAATCCCTTGTCGAATTACAGAATCTCAAGGAATCAGCCTCTCAAAAAATCGGCGGCCCGGTGGCCAAAATCTTCGAGAGCCAGTTGATGATTGCGGCCGATCAGGAATTCCTTAAAGACGTCAAAAAAGAAATCGAATCCCAGCTTAAGAATGCTGAATACATATACAGCCTGCTGGTAGAAAGAACGATTGCTCCCCTCCGCTCCTCCCGTGATGCCTATATGCGTCAGATGGTGGTTGATATCGAAGCGGTCTCAAGCCGGGTTATCCGGAGAATGACCGGCCGGTCAATTCGCCATATCGGCCAGGCCCCTCAGGATACGATTTTTGTCGGCAAAAATTTCTCTCCGGCCGAGGTCATGAACCTCTTTGAAAGAAAGGTGAAGGCTATTGTCACTTCGACCGGCGGCGTTAACTCACATATGGCTCTTATTGCCCGGTCGCTTTTGATCCCAACGGTAGTCGGCGTTCCCGAATCTCATCTCAAAATATCGTCCGGCGATCGCCTGATTGTAGATGGCGACAAAGGCGTTGTGATTGTCAATCCTTCGCAGGACGAATGGAATGAGCTGAGGAAAAAGAAGGCCAAAGTCACGGCCCTGCAAATCCTCAAACTGGACAAGCTGCCCGATTTCCCCCCGAAAACAGCCGATAATATCGATGTCGATGTCGCCGCCAATTATGATGTGCCGGGGCCGATCGATCAGGTTCTGGCGGATCACAAGGTCGGCATCGGGCTGTATCGGACCGAATTTATCTATCTGCAAAATGGCAAATTCCCTTCGGAGGATGAACAGTACCAAATTTATAACTCTGTCGCCAAAAGGCATTACCCGCGCCCGGTAGTGATAAGGACATTCGATCTTGGCTCGGACAAATACTATCCGTCCGACAATAATATCAAGGAAGACAACCCGGCCCTCGGATGGCGCGGTATAAGGGCCTCATTTGATATGCCCAATGTATTCAAGGATCAGGTGAAGGCGATTTTGAGGGCCTCGGCCCGCGGCAATGTCAAAATATTGTTGCCGATGATTGCTGATGTCAATGAATTAAAAAAGGCCCGCCGGTTTATCAGTCAGGGCATGGCCGAACTGAGAAAGGACGGCATCCCGTTTGACCGAAATATCCCGGTCGGCATCATGATCGAAATCCCTTCTGCGGCGCTGGCCGCCGATGCCCTGGCTGAAAAAGTATCCTTCTTTTCCATCGGCTCCAATGATCTGACTCAATATACTCTGGCTGCCGATCGCGATAATCCCAGGCTGGCCAGAATCTTCACGCCCCTGCACCCGGCCGTTCTTCGGCTGATTAAAATGACTATTGAGGCCGCCCAGAAGCATAATATACCGGTAGCCGTATGCGGTGAAATGGCCGGTGATGTTACGGCCATCCCTCTCCTGATCGGTATGGGTGTCAGTCAGCTTTCCATGAACCCTTCAAGGCTGTATAATGCCTGCCGCCTTATCCCGCGAATTAAATATTCGGAAATAGTAAAAATCGCCCAGGAAGTCTCCCGGATGACAACTTTGAAGGAAATCGAGAATCTGCTGTCGAACTACCAAATATCGGTGGAATGATGATCATAATTTTAAGAATATTTGTATCTCTTTGCTAATTAAATACTTATTAAAATAATAATATATGCCGAAGAAGCCCATTAATCCATCCAGGAAAAAATCTGGGCCGCTTCTTATTGTCGATGATGAGCGGAGAATGGTCGAAGCGTTGACAGAGCTAGTATCACAGATGGATTTATTCAATGGAATTCAACAGGCATACTCCGCTGAAGAGGCATGGACCATATATAAGAAAACCAAACCCATAGTGGTGTTATCTGACTTAAAATTGCCTGGCGAAAACGGGTTGGATCTATTGGCGAAAATCAGGCAGGATGACTTGAATATACCGGTTTTAATTATGACCGGATATGGATATTATGATTCAATATTGAAAGCATATGAATTAGGAGCTGATCTGTTTTTACTGAAACCATTTGAGATTTATGAATTAAAAGATGCGATTAAAAATCTCTTATCCTTAAGTCCACAGGAGTTGAAATTTCGGCGTGATATAAATGTCATGCAGGCGCTGCATGAAAAGATCAAAATACTGGAGAGCATAATCGCCCGTGAAAAGGAATCGATTAGAATAAAAGATGATGAAATAATTCAATCGACATTCGGCTCAATTGCACATAGCCTTAAAGGCGAATTCATGCATATCGGCAACTCCATCAGGGAAATTCTGGAGGCTGCCGGTAATCCCGAGCGGATTGAGGAAGAGTGTAAAATCGCGGAAAGCAGTATCGACTACAGCCAGCTTTTGCTCCGAAGATTGATGGAATACTTAAACATGGGGCGACTTAATATCTCAGAAGTTTTGATTCCTGATATAATAAAAAGATCTAAAGCAATTTTATTACCTCGAATTCCGGATAATAT
>JBFMFJ010000407.1:0-3402 GCA_040752235.1 Candidatus Zixiibacteriota bacterium
GGCATACGGTATTGACGGCTGCGTCACCGTAATATATCCGGTTTTCGTTTCGCCGTCGCTGCCGCAGCTGTTTGTCACCGTCAGGGTGACGGTATATGTTCCTTCTGATGTATAAGTGTGCGATGGATTCTGCGATGTCGAGGTCCCGCCGTCTCCGAAGTTCCAGCTCCAGCTTGTCGCACCGGTCGAGAGATCGGTGAAGCTAACGGTCAGCGGGGCATCTCCCGAAGTCGGACTGCCGCTGAAGTTGGCCGTTGGAGCAGTGCAGGTAACACTGATATAACCGGTTCTGGTATAAGTGTCATCACCACAGGCATTGGTTGCCGTCAGTGAAACTGTGAATGTCCCGGCGGATGTATAGGTATGACTCGGATTGGCCGCGGTTGATGTCCCGCCGTCACCAAAGGTCCATGAATATGACGTCGCTCCGGTCGAACTGTTGGTGAAATTGACTGTCAGAGGAACCTCACCGGATGTCGGCGAACCGCTGAAATTGGCCGTCGGTTCGGTCGTAACAGTAATATAATTGGTTTTAGTTTCACCATCACTGCCGGCCGAGTTGGTGGCTGTTAATGTGACCGTGTATGATCCGGTTGAATTATAGGTGTGCGACGGGTTTTGCGCCGTTGAGGTGCCGCCGTCGCCGAAAGTCCAGCTCCAGCTGGTCGGGTCGCCGGTCGACTGGTCAGTGAAGTTGACCGTCAGCGGAACGCATCCCGAAGTAGGCGTTCCGGTAAAGGCGGCCACCGGCGGTGTCGGTCCGGTGTTGACGGCGTTATAAGAATTGATTCTGCCCGCACCCATCTTACCGATATATGTCGATGACAGATAGGCATCGATATTGTCCGCGCTCGAGAAAAGCTGGCTCTTGACCTGTGAGGCGGTCCATGACGGATTGTGCGACCAGATCATTGCGCCCACGGCGGCGGCCATCGGCGTCGCCATCGAAGTGCCGTCCATCGAGGCCCAGTAGTTGGTGTTGGGATCGGTGTGGTCATGATAGGTCGAATAAATGCCCACGCCCGGGGCGCTAATATCGACCCAGGTGCCATAGGTCGTGAAACTGGCGGCAGCGTCATTTTGATCTGTCGCCGCAACTGAAACCAGGTCACCGCGACCGTTCATGTAGTCCGCTGTCTGAGAACCGTCATTGCCGGCGGCCACAAAGACAATACCGCCGCTGGCCAGGAAGTAGTCGATAGCGGCGGCGATACCGCCGGAGTTGGATGAACCCCAGCTGCATGAGGCGATCTTGGCGCCCTTGTTGGCGGCATAATAGAAGGCTTCGGCCGCGGCCGACATGATTACAACGCCGTATTCCTGGCCCAGATAATTGTAGGAATAACCCATACGAAGCGGCATAACCTTGACGCCGTTGCCGTATTCGGCCTGAGAGCCGCTTAACCAGCCGCCGGCGGTCCCGGCCATGCCATAACCGTCATTGGTAATCATACCCATGATACCGGCGGTATGGGTTCCATGACCGTTGAAATCGCGGGGGTCATTATCCTTGGTAGTGCAATCTTCGCCGGTCCAGCGGTTGCTGACACCGTCAATAAAGTCATAACCGATCCAGTCATCGACATAGCCGTTGCCGTCATCATCGACGCCCGCTGATCCATTCAACTCGGTCGTGTTGATCCACATATTACCGCGGGAGGCCCCCACATTGGTGGGTGAGGCATAAAGGCCGCCCAGGTCGGGATGGTAATAGCGTGTTCCCGAATCGAGAAGGGCTATGATCATCGAGGTGCTGCCGGTTTCGATATTCCATGCTTCAGGGGAATCGATATCATGGTCACTGGTCTGGTTATGATACCACTGATAGCTGTAATATCCGTCGTTCGGGGTGGCATACATGGTATGCATTCCGATCGGCTCGACCGACTCGACATTGGGATCGTTGCGATATGCTTCCATGACTTCGTCAAGATCCGCATCCGGGTCGAACTTCACTTTGTAATAGCGCGACAAATCGAAAGTTTTTCCGTTTTTGACTTCCGGCCTGGCGCCGACGAATTGCTGTCGAATTTCGTCGACATAGTACTTTTCCGCAATATTGTCCAGAGAGCTGATACCCATTACAGCTTTGCCGCTGGTGGGGGAGAGACGCGGTGCAATCGGCCTGTCCATGGCCTTGAACTGGACAATAATCTCACCCTTGACATAACCCAGGAATGATGGGATATCGGTGGGACGGTCAATCCTTGTAATGTCATCTGCAAAAGCAGTCCCGAAGGAAAGAATGAGAAAACAAAAGACAACGATTCCTAACCATTTCATGTTTGGAATCCTCCAAATGTGAAGTTAGTTTTTGAGGTGGTTTACAGGAATGAGTGATTTTTAAATTATGCATCCTCCTTTTCAGCTAAAATGTTAATGCTGCAGTATAAACTACAATACAAGGCGGGCGGCGTCGATCCATGCGCAGCTTCACCAAAGGATGTAGTTTTTCAAGCGAATGTTGTCTGTTGGTAAGACAATTTATATAAAAATCGTCTATTCTTGTCAATAGAAATCGGAATACTCAAAATGGGCGGATACAAAATGATATAATTTGTTGCCCGACCGCAGTAATTTAGCCATCCTGTTGGTATACAATGAAATATATTCATCGGTAGTGGTCTGATCAGGGTGACTGTGTCAACTCATTTCCTCCAGGAAGGATTTTGCCCAGGGCAAAAACAGCGCGCCCAAATGCTCCGATTTACAATTTTGTTTTATCTTTCCGATTGGCGTCGGATGTATATTATGGCGGGCAACAGTAAAGGATAGATAATCATTAGAAAGGGCGTTCTATGAAAAAGGTGGTTGTTGGCTTATTGCTTACTTGCCTGCCACTGATTTGCGGCTGTCTGTCGATTTCGCTGAATCCGTTTTATGAAAACAAGGATCTTGTTTTCGACTCCGCTCTCCTGGGCACGTGGGCGGAAAAAGACGGCGATACGCATGTCATTTTTGAAATGGCTGGAGAAAAAGCCTATATAATGACGAATGTCGAATATGAGCAGGAGTCAAAATTCGAGGCTCATCTGGCGAAGGTGGGAGATAAGCTTTTTCTTGACCTGTACCCTCGCGATCCCGGAGTCAATATAAACGATCTGTACCGGGATCATATGATTGGAGTACACTCCTTTTATCTGGTTCACCAGATCGAACCGAATCTTGTGGTTTCGACTCTGGAATATGACTGGTTGAAAAAATATCTGACGGAAAATCCGAATGCCCTGCCATGGGTTATCGCGGGAGACCGGATTGTTCTGACTGCGTCAACGGCGGAACTTCAAGCCTTCGTGCTTAAAAATCTTAATAAGGAAGGCGCCTTCTGTGAGCCGGCGGAATTCTATCGTATAGAAAAAGACTAAAATCAGAATTCATTTTCTTTCAGTCACGAAAAAAATT
>JBFMFJ010000408.1:0-3398 GCA_040752235.1 Candidatus Zixiibacteriota bacterium
GCAGTAGCAGCAGGTGTAGTTGTCGCGGATTATAATATTTTTGCGGCTGAGAAGGATTTTCTTGCGGGGCGAATTGATATAACGCTCCAGCCTGACCACCGAGGGCAGGGGGTAGCTGATGAGCATTGAACGGATTTTGACCCCGTCGTATTTTTCGATCATTTCGGCCTTTCCCATAAAGAGAAGCATAAAGGCCCGCCGGGCCGTACAGACCGAAAGAGGCTCATAATTCTGGTTCAGAACCAGGACATTCTGGTTTAAAATATTGGCTCCACTCATTTCTATTTTCGCTGCAAAACCGCAATAATCTTATATAATTGCCATTTACAGGGCCATTGTCAATAAAATATTCATTGCTGGTTAAACAAGTGAATAATGGGAAGGTTGCAGAGGTAGAGAAGAGTAATTTAGGAGTTGGAGATGGGCACAGAAATATTGTTATTACGGCACCGATATTTGTCATTCTTGCGCAGGTAGGAATCCGTCTTCTCTGACCGGTAGAACAATAATCTCCGGGACTTGAGATAAATCTCAGCGAGACTTGACCTGGTATAACTTCCCTGTCAATAATCCGAAAGCAAGTTGTGGGGCCCCGGCCTGTCAGCAAAAAAGGGAAATAATATAAAGAGGCAGAAGTCCAGAGACTCCTGTCCTGCTGATTTTCGATGCCCCTTCTGGCGATCTACCAAAAAGTTGTTTTAATCCTCATAATCTATTATCATTAACCCCATGAAATCTATCCTATTGTGGGTGATAATAGCCATAGTCCTGTTCCCGGCCGGGTCCGTTTATGGGCAGGAGGAGCCGTTTGTCGAGCGGCAATATTTCCTTTACAGCGCGCCGACCACGCAGTTTATCAATCCCATCGATTCGGCCATTACCGTCGCCCGCGGGCGTCTTCTGGCTATTTTGGGCGACACGCTCACTTACAAGCCCAAAATATATATTAAAAATGACATCGGTGATTTCAAGGCGCTGATCGGGACCGCTTTTCCGGACTGGGGCGCGGCGGCGGCGCTGCCGTACCGCGAGATGATCGCACTCAAGTCGCCGGCGCATTTCCGGCTGGGAAAGCCGCTCCGGGAGCTGGTCATGCATGAATACGCCCACTTGGTGGTGAATCATCGGATGTTCCACGAGCGGGCGCCGCGGTGGATCGATGAGGGCGTGGCGATGTATGTAGCCGCCGAGTGGGGCTGGAGCAATAATCTGACGATGTCGCGGGCGGTTGTTTTCAATGGACTGGTGCATCTTAATGATATCGAGAATATGAACCGCTTCGCCGAGGGCAAGGCCCAGACCGCCTACGCCGAGTCATACCTGGCGGTCAAATATATTCTCGATGAATACGGCGTCGAGACGTTCAATATGGTACTGGATAATCTGCGCAATCGGAAATCGGTAGATGAGGCCTTTGTCGCGGCATTAGGGGGCAGTCTTGATGATTTTGAAAATGAATTTTTTGAGCAATTGAAAACAAGGTACAATATTATGAGTTTATTCGGGGATTTATATTTTGTCTGGATATTCCTGGCGATTGTGATTGTCGTCGGTTTCCTGCTATCATTCAGGAAGAAGAAGAAATATTATCGAAAGTGGGACGAGGAGGAAAAATATCAGTCGACCGACTTCGATTACGGTGATCCCAAGAATCCCGAGAGTTACGAAGGCGATGATGAAGACGACGGCCTTTTCTACTACGATGATGACTATGAAGAGGACGATGATGATGACGACGACGACGACGACGAAGAAGAAGAAGAAGAAAAAGAAGAAGAAGAAAAAGAAGAAGAAGAAGAAGATGATGATGATGATAATAATGAGAAATAGATGAGCAAAACGACAGGTTATAAGATTGAATACTTCTTTTTCTGGTGCCTGACTCAGATGGCAAGGCTTCTCTCGGACAGAATGGCCGACGGCATGGCAGTTCTGCTGGGAAAAGTTGCCTATTATATTCTTGCCTCACGCAGACGAATTGCACTGGATAATCTGCGCAAGGCCTTTCAGGATGAAAAAAGCGAGGAAGAGTATCAGAATATAGCCAGAAATGTATTTGTTAACATGGCGAGGAGTATTGTCGAGTTTATTCGGATGCCGCTTCTCAGCAAAGAGAAAATAATGAGAATTATTCCGGAGCATATCGGCTCGGAATATCTGGATGAGACATTAAAAAAGGGGCGGGGCGGACTGGTGGTAAGTGCTCATATCGGCAACTGGGAACTTCTCGGCGCCCGTATTGCGGCCGCGGAATATCCGTCGGATTTTCTGGTCGGACGTCAGCACAATCAATATGTCGACAACGCCTTGTTGAAAATCAGGGGCGTTACCGGGGCGACAATAATATCGGTGGGTGTGTCATCGCGCCATGTTCTAAAAAGCCTCCAGGAGAATCGACTTGTGATACTGGCAGCCGATCAGCATTCGGCTACCGGGGCGGTCATAACTGAATTTTTCGGGCGCCCGGCGGCGACTCACAAAGGGCCGGCCGCTTTTGCCAGTAAAATGAATTGCCCGCTGATATTCGGCTGTTTGATTCGTGAAAGATATGACCGGTTTCGCCTGATAACGGAAGCGCCCTTATATTCCGGCAAGAGCGGCGATCAGGAGAAAGATATTCAGGCAATGATGCAGGCTTATTCGGACTGGCTGGAGAAAATTGTCCGTCAATATCCTGAACAATGGATGTGGACCCACAGGCGCTGGAAAGTTGACAACAAGTAACAGGGATGTTATATATATTCAGGGAGTAACATGAGTAAGATAATAATCCGTACGCCTAACCATCTCGGTGATTCTCTGATGGCGCAGCCGGCTGCGGCCGCATTTGCCGCCGGGCGAATCAGTGAAGACATTTATTTGCTGATACCGGAATGGGCCGAACCGATATATCGATCAATTCCCGATGTTCTTCTTATCCTTGTCGAAAATCAGTACCTGCATGGCTTAAAGGCGATTACCTATCAGTCGGAACTGCTTAAAAAAGAGAATTACAATGTCGGATTATTACTGACGCCATCATTTTCATCGGCCCTCATTTTCTACCTGGCGGGAATCGGGACAAAAATCGGCTACAAGGGCGATGGACGCAGCCTTCTTCTTAACGATATTCTTGATCCCAAAAACGTGGCCGGGATGCATCGTTCGGTGCGCTATCAAAAACTGTTCGAGCATTATGGAAAAGCGGATTTGAAGATTGAACCGCCGCGCCTGACCGTGATGAATCCGGCGGTCGAGGAGGCGGTGAATATTCTCGCGGATACCGGAGTTGATCTTAAGACGGGATTCGCGGCGATAGCCCCTCGCGCCGTTGCCGCCTCAAGGAGATGGGGCAGCGCCAACTATGGCACCCTGGCGATTAGAATAATCGATGAACTCAATCTCGATATTGTCCTGAT
>JBFMFJ010000409.1:0-3392 GCA_040752235.1 Candidatus Zixiibacteriota bacterium
TGCCTGGATCGAAGTGTTTTATAACCGTATCCGGCGGCATTCCACCCTTGGATATGTCAGTCCGGTTGACTTTGAAATAAAAAATGAATATGCTTATAACACTGTCCACTAAATCGGGGGAACCTCACTCCTGACCTACCCTTTTATTCCGAAATCGCCGCTATTGATGTCTGGGATGTCGTTCGATGATGTCGCCAATAAAATGACGATCCGGGACATTATTTTGTCCAATCCCGGTTTGAAAGGCCGGGATGAACCGCCTCAGATTGCCTCCGGCTGTTTCATTTCCCAATGGTGGTGGATTGATGCTACAGTATATTAATGAATCTTGGATATATTATGCAATTAATGATCAAATGTCAAGCGAAAGCATTGTCCCAGTCCCAGTAGGGCAGGAGTCTCTTGACTCCTGCCGTCTTATACTCCGGATGCATTCAAAATCCCCACCACTTTGATGGTAAATATCATTGAACGGTATTATAGAGGGATATAAGTATCACTATGGCTATAAATATGTCCAAAATTAAGAAGAGAATAGGCAGGATCACTTATTCCATCAAGGACGGAATTGCGGATCCTGCCCTACCAGACTGTGGCAGACCGAAGGCCGGAACGGGCCTCTGCCCGCAATTTTACAACAAAAAAGATGCAGCACATTTAAAAATAGGAAAACAAACCCAATTTCGTGTAATCATAATCATGCATTTTGATTACAAAGATTTTTTCGGATTAAAATAGCAGGGCGTGATATCAAACTGATGTGAAAATTGCATGATGCTGTATGTGGTGCGGATTGTCATTGATTATTCTTGGAAATAAAAAACGCCGGTGAAAACCGGCTTCTTTAAAGTAGAGACGGGCCGGGTAAATGGTGGGTCATACACTGTCGGCTCCCGGCCCGGCAATACTGCAACACTAAAACACTTCAACCACCTAGGAGGAAAGAATTGCCTCTAAGGCTGAAATGGTACCTTTATTAATAGCAACCAGTGTACCAATTGTGAACAAAAGCCTAAAAAGCCATCATATCTTATTGAATGCCATAATCATAATCAGGCCAAAAAGGATTTAAAAAATTCCTCAAAATTGAAGCTAATGCGTAAACTACGCAGCCGATGACTACAAAATGCGTAAATTACGCAACAATTACATTTTCGCGATTGTGTGGTTTGAGAGGATCGGACTATTCATAATCCGATTCGAGATAATCCTTGGTCATCGCCTGACGGTGGATTCGCTCCGCCAGCCGTTTCGAAAACTCTATCGCCGTGTTCTCGCCGTAGGTTTTGAGCATATGATTCATGGCGATTACTTCCGAAATGACGGTGATATTCTTGCCCGGCGAAATCGGTATCATCACCTGGGGAATCTGCACCCCCAGAATGGTCGTGCCCCGCTCGTCGATACCGAGCCGCTCGATGTCGATATCATCGCCCCACAACGCCAGATGCACCTCCACCTCGATACGTTTTTGCAGCCGGATCGACCTGATACCGAACAGCTTTTCGACATCGATAATCCCGATCCCGCGCACTTCCATGTGATGCCCCAGCAGTTCCGAGCCGGTGCCGACAATAAGATCGGGCGCCTTCCGCGTGATCTTGATAACATCATCGGCCACCAGACGATGCCCCCGCTCCACCAGGTCGAGCGCGATTTCCGATTTCCCGATACCCGACTTGCCGGTATAAAGCAGACCGACACCGTACACATCGACCAGTGTCCCATGCACCGTGATGCTCGGCGCGAAAATGACATCGAGCACCACCGACAGCCGGTTCATCAGTTCCGATGTGGTCAGCCTCGATGAAAAAACGGCCGTCTTGTACTTATCGGCGATGGCCAGAAAGTCAAGCGGCGGCGTAATGCCCTTGGCGATGATTACCAGAGGAATGTTATTGCCGAAAATGAATTCGCAGGTTTCGATCAATCCCTCGGGACTGAGCTGGTTGATATAGGTCATTTCGGTCTCGCCCAGCACCTGTGTCCGCTGATTGGGGAAACGATCCATAAACCCGGCCAATGCCAGCCCAGGCCGATGCGTCTCGGCGGTCATAATTCTTTTCTTGAACCCGTTCTCGCTGTTAAGGAGAGTCAGGTCAAAAAAATCTTTACGTTCCTTGTAGAATTTCTCGACAGTCAATTCCGGCATAAATCAACCTCTTTTCATCGATTCAAACAATAATAATCTACACCGCTTTTATTTGCAATAAAAAAACCCTCCGGAATCACTTCCGGAGGGCCAGGTTAATACGGATTACAGCAAAAGAATCATAACAGCAAGAGAGAGTATTTATTCATGCTTGTTCTTCAATTCGGTCATATCGTTTTGCATTTTTTTGAACTCTTCCTGAAGCTGCTTTATCTGCTCCTGGAGCTCTTTCATATCTGATCCGTCCTGGTCGAAATCGCCCTGGAACAAACCCTGCATACGCGGCATGAAAATCATATCTTCATCATCCGGAACCATAAAATTCCCCATCGGCGGGAAATTATCCGGCGATTTTTCGACTTCAAAAGCGAATTGTTTTTCGCTGTGGTTGCGGATGACTTTGACATCGATCTTGTCACCCTCGTTTTTGGCGGCCACCGCCTTCTGCACCCCGGCGGGATCGCTGACCGCTTCGCCATCGACGGCCATGACAACATCGCCCGCCTTCAGCCCCGCCTTTTCAGCCGGTGAGTCGGACATGACTTCGGTAATCAAAGCACCCTTTCCATCCTGAACACCGAAAAATTCGCCCAGTTGTGAATTGAGGCTCTGAAGAGTGACACCGATATAACTGTCGGCGTATTTTGAGTCATAGAATTTATAGGTTTTCGAATAAGTATGCGGGGACGGATTCATCATGCCGAACAGGTAGTCACGGTCATCGCTGTAGTCATTGCGCTCGCCGAGTTGAACCTCGACATCCTTTTCCATCCCCTGGCGGCTGATTTTTACATCCAGTTTGTCGCCCGGTTTGTGATCCTTGACATAGGCCACAAGATCATCGGCGTTGACAAGTTTCTGATCATCAAGCATCAGTATAATATCGCCCTGTTTTAGCCCGGCTTTGTCAGCCGGAGAATCAGGAATTACCATTTTGACAACGACTCCATGATCGCTGTCAAGATTGAAGGCTTCCTTCAAATCGGGATCGACCGTCTGAGTATAGATTCCCATCCAGGCATCACTATTCGGTCCGGCCCAGGCGGCTGCAGATAAGGCTAGAACAGCGACAGTAAGAGCAACCGCGTAGAAACGTCTCTTTCTGTCCATAATTACAACAACTCCTTTCGAAAGCATTTACTTGTTTTGCTTTCCTGTCTTTTTCTAAAGATTTTTACCTTGATGATTTAATCAGGTTCCAAAATCTTTTTGAGCTGTTTTTTAATGGAATTGGGAATTA
>JBFMFJ010000410.1:0-3385 GCA_040752235.1 Candidatus Zixiibacteriota bacterium
TCGCCGATAATCGAAGCCGGGCCGCCCTTACCATCCATGACCATCTCCAAAGAATAGTTCAAATACTGCTCGGTGATATAATTCCCATGCCGGACGCGTGTCACCAGATCATCAATAAGATCAACGACCCTTTGAACTTCCTCCTGGCTGCCCTCGATTATGATTTTGTTACCGCGGGCGATAATCGTCGCGGAGAATGATTTTTCGATTATCCTCAGAAAGATATCATTTTGTCCGAATACCAGACGAGGATCAATATCCTCGATCAGGTAAGTCCTTGATACTTTTTCCAGCGATTTAGATTGCATCTCTGACATCATTATAAACCATCTTAAGATTTTTGCAAGCCCAACTCATCGAGCTGCTCGGGATCGATATCGGATGGCGCGCCGTCCATAAGCGATTGGGCCGTGGCCGTCTTGGGAAAAGCAATAACGTCACGAATACTATCGGTTCCCGTCATAAGTGCCACAATCCTGTCCAAGCCGGCCGCAATACCGCCGTGCGGTGGAGGGCCGAATTCCAGAGCCCGAAGAAGGAATCCAAACATCTTTTCGGCCCGCTCATCGGACATTCCCAGGATGTTCAATATTTTCTGCTGCATTTCGCGGCGATGATTACGAATACTGCCGGAGGCCAATTCAACCCCGTTTAGAACAAGATCATACTGCTGGGCCCTTATCTTTCTCAAGGGATGGTCGACATGACTCACCGGCAGGGCCATATCCGTTGCATGGTTAAAATAGTCCAGATCTTCCTCGATCGGTGATGAGACAATATTATGCATGGCCTCAAGCCGCTGACTTTCTTCATTATACTCAAAGAGCGGAAAATTTATAATCCAGCAAAACCGCCAGATTCCGCTGTTAATCAGCTTGTGGGTCCGACCAAGATGCAGGCGCAGCTGTCCCAGAATCATCTCGGTTTTCAGACGGGCATCGGAAATAATGAAAACTGCATCACCGGTTTCGGCGCCGACTTTGCGGCAAATCTCATCTTTGACCGGTTCGCCGATAAATTTCAGAATCGGCGATTTATCGCCTTCCTGTTGACGCAGAATATAAGCCAGGCCGCCGGCTCCGAGTTTCTTGGCGATCTCCGTCAACTCATCGATTTGCTTTCGCGAGTAACTTCCGCCGCCTTTCAGGCAGAGAGCCTTGACCACACCGCCATTCCGGACTATATCGGAAAAGACCTTGAACTCGGTTTTGCCGGCGATTTCGGTAATGTCGACAATTTCCATTCCAAACCGCAAATCCGGCTTGTCAATACCCCAGCGATTCATTGCCTCGGAATACTCATATTGCGGGAAAGGGGTTTCTATCTTGACACCAAGCACCCTGTCAAAAAGATCGACCATCATACCTTCAACCAAAGCAAAGACATCATCTCTGGTCACGAAGGACATTTCAATATCAATTTGTGTATGTTCCGGCTGGCGGTCGGCGCGGAGATCCTCATCACGCAGACAGCGCGCCAGCTGGAAATATTTATCGAATCCGGAAATCATAAGAATCTGTTTGAGCAATTGCGGCGACTGCGGCAGGGCATAGAACTTCCCTTTCTGGACGCGACTGGGGACGACATAGTCGCGCGCGCCCTCGGGCGTGGAACGTATCAAAAGGGGTGTTTCGATTTCCAGCAATCCCTGGCCGGAAAGATAATTGCGAACCGCCATGGCGGCTCTGTGCCGTGTAATGATTCTCTCCTGAAGCGGGCGGCGCCTAAGATCGAGATAGCGATATTCCAGTCGCAGAACCTCGCTGGCGTCGACTTCATCCACAATTTCAAACGGAGGTGTTTTCGATTCTGAAAGCACCGAAATTTTATCGCCAATAACTTCAATCTGGCCGGTCTTCATTTTGTCATTTTCAGTGCCCTGAGGGCGGCGGCTGACGACACCGGAAGCCGACACAACAAATTCATGACGCATTTTCGAGGCGGCTTCAAAAACCGCCGGATCGACTTTTTCCGGGTTAAATACCACCTGGGTCAGCCCGTAGCGATCGCGAAGGTCGAGGAAAAGCAATCCGCCAAGATTGCGATACTCCTGGACCCAGCCATTCAGAGTAACATATTCTCCGATATTCTCAATGGTTAACTGACCGCAATTATGGGTGCGTTTGAGGCTTTTGAAAGACTGCAATTAATCTCCAATAACTTTTTATCGTTTCAATATTTAGTTCGGCAAATATGCTGCCAATTTAAATATACAATGATTACGCTCAGCGGTCGAAATTAAGTAAACATAAGCAAAATGTCAATAGGAACAGAAAGTAAACGATTTTGTTATAGTTTTGGAAAAAATGGAGCACAATATTGCCTTGACAAAGGCCGGGCAATGAATATAATTGCTTCAAGTGTAACGGTTTAAGGCCGATAAGAATATAGGACTATGAATATATCAAGGTTTTTGACAGAGGAAATGATCGATTTGGACTTCCAGGTCGATCTGGAGGAATCGCCGGACGAAACCGTCACCAACAGACTTCGCCAGCGAAATAAAGAACTTATTCTGGCAGGGTTGGTCAAATTAATCGGCAATTCCGGCCGAACCGGAAATGATACCAAATTGCTGACTGATTTTGTCAATCGCGAAAGAAAGGCGACGACCGGTATCGGCAATGGCATCGCTATACCTCACATCAGGAGTATGCAGGCTAAGGAGTTCATTATCGGTTTCGCCCGAAGCGCCGAAGGATATGATTTTGACTCCCTTGACGGTATGCTGACGCATATGTTTTTTGTCATGGCGGCGCCTCCTTATGACGACAATCTTTATCTTAAGGTCTTTAAGGCTCTTGCGGAAAATCTTCAATATGAATCATTTCGTGAAGAATTGATGCAGGCCGAATACCCCTACGATATAATCAGGGCATTCAGAAACGTGGAATAAATATCCTCAGTTATCGCTTATATTTCCCCATTAACTGCGCAATCACCAGAATATGCCCTTCCATTTTATGGCTCAGGTCATCGGCAGTGATACCCTTTTTTATACGCTCGTTGCCGAATTCGAGAAGCGTGTCAAGCGCATAGAGTTTGAAGAAATACCGATGAGTCGACCCTTTGGGAGGACAGGGTCCGCCATAGCCGAAACGACGGAAATCATTGATTCCCTGAACCGCCCGAACGGTGGAATCGCTCCCGATGACAGGAGTAATTTCCTTTGAGATTCCCTCGGGCAATTCCGTCACCAACGGGGGCAAATTGAAAATTACCCAATGAACCCATACACCCATGGGAGCATCAGGATCATCGCAGATCAAGGCCAGCGATTTGGTATTTTCTGGAACATTTGAAATAACAATTTTCGGGGAAATATCGAAACTGTCACAAGTGAATTTCAGGGGAATCATTTCCCCTTCTTTAAATGCGGGGCTCG
>JBFMFJ010000411.1:0-3384 GCA_040752235.1 Candidatus Zixiibacteriota bacterium
CTTTCAAAGTGTCCAATCTCGAAAATTTCTATAACTCAAAAGGCGAAAAAATTCCAGTCAAACCGGTTCTCTGGCTGTGCCGCTGCGGTGCTTCGGGCAATAAGCCTTATTGTGACGGAACTCATAAAAGCAATGGGTTCACCGATGAAAAATCTCCAAGCCGCCTTGAAAACCGGTGGAAGGATTATAAAGGACGGGAAATAACGATTCATGACAACCGTGCCCTTTGCTCTCATTCGGGTGAATGTGTCCGCGGCCTGTCGGCAGTATTTGATACCCAAAAAAGACCCTGGGTTTCTCCCGACGCCGCCCCGGCCGATGAAGTCATCAAAATCGTCAAAAAATGCCCATCCGGGGCTCTTTCTTATACCGTAAATGATATTCGCCAATCCGAGTTCGAAAAGGAACCGGCCATTAAAATCACTAAACACGGCCCGCTTAATGTTTCAGGTGAGATTGATTTTAAGGATGAACATGGCGGCGACAAGCCGGCCTCGATGACCAGATATTCTCTCTGCCGCTGCGGGGCATCGAGAAATAAGCCTTTCTGTGACGGTTCTCATCTGGAAATCAAGTTCAGGGATGATAACAACTGACCGGCCGATTTATGAGAAAATCGGTGGCATAATTTGTTGACTTGCCGATGTAAAATTGTATAATGAACATAGAATGTCTTCAGAAGTCCGCCTTATGCAGATGAAAAATACGTCAAAATGGCTCTTGCCGCTGATTTTCCTGATCCTGTTTATATCTCTTTATAGCGGGATTGACGCCTGGGCCAAAAAAAATGTGATCTGCTCCTACTGCGGAGAAGAAATACGCGGGCAATATGTCCTGATAGACGGCGAATATTATCATCCTATCCATTTCAAATGCGATAATTGCGGTACCCCCATCGGGCATACCACATACTATAAGAAAGACAATAAATATTACTGCGAAAAATGCTTTGATAAGCTCTTTGCCCGGCGCTGCACTTACTGTGGCGGTGTTATCGATAAAGACGGCATAGTCGTCAACGGCCTCAATTATCATCGATCATGCTATAATGACAATGTCGCTAAGCGTTGCGCTGTTTGCAGCGAAGTGATTTTTGACAATTATTATTTGGATTATTGGGGCAACGCCTATCATCAAAAGCATCTCGACAGCCTGGACCAATGTCGTTATTGCGGCCGGTTGATCTGCGAAAGTGTGACCTACAGCGGTGTCGTATATGACGATGGACGACATGTGTGCAACTTGTGCCGACGGACGGTAGTCAATGATATCTCGGATGCGGAAAAGCTTATGGATACCACGCTTCTTCTTCTCGAAATGAGCGGTATTAAATTAGACTCACAAAATATCAGCCTGCGCCTCGTAAATAGCGATGAGTTAAAAAAGATAACCGGCGCCGATATTGAATTGCAGGAAGGCTACACCATATGCAACAAAACCATTGTCGGCTCGGAGGTGATTGAGCAAAAGAATGATGTATATATTCTGGACGGGAAACCCCGTGAGTATTTTATCGGCGATATGGCCCACGAATTGATGCATATCTGGCTGTGCATATATGCCGCCAAAGATATCAAAAGCGCTCTGGCCGAGGGCAGCTGCAACTATGCATCATATCTGGTGCTGAAACGCCTGAATAGCACCTACGCCGAATATATCATCAGTAATCTGAAGGCCAACAATGACCCGGACTATGGTGAGGGTTTCCGCCGCGTTATGAGTCTTGTCGAATATAACGGCATCGAATATTGGCTTTATTATCTCAAGCAATCAAAGGATTTCCCATCCGGCTATTGACACGGATGATTATTATTCTCCTTCACTCTCTGTTTCGTATTTTTTCATTTACCGGATTCATTTTTTTGTTGTCTTGACGGGTGATATTCAGTATAAATCAATCAACGATAAAAGGATGAACTCATGGATGCTACTATACAAGAGTGGCTGATCAACAACGGTGTCAGTGAATGGTGGGCACATTATTTGAGCTGGGTCGGAGTAGTCCTGGCCATTGGTCTTTTGGCCTGCATTTCCAATTTCATTGCCAAAAGAATCCTTCTGGTCGGAATAACCCATTTTGTCAAAAGATCCAAAGCCAGGTGGGATGATGCCCTGCTGGAACGAAAAGTCTTCACCCTTCTGTCTCATTTTGCCCCCGCCCTGGTGATATATTTCACCGCCTACCTGTTCGGCCCCGCCAAGGATGTCATCCAGCGACTGGCTACAGTCTACATGGCACTGGCCGGAATTTTGGTGGTAAACGCCTTTTTGAATGCTGTTGTTGATATTTACCAGAATTTCGCAGTATCCAAACAGAGACCGATAAAGGGGTACGTTCAGGTCGCTCAGATTGTTTTATTCGTTTTTCTCGGAATCCTCGCCATATCCATATTAATGAACAAATCCCCCTGGCTTCTGCTGAGCGGCTTTGGCGCCATGACCGCTATCATTCTTCTGATTTTCAAGGATTCCATCCTCGGGCTGGTCGCATCCATTCAACTCTCCGGCAATGATATGGTCAGGCTGGGGGACTGGATCGAGATGCCCAAGTACGGCGCCGATGGTGATGTTATCGATATTACCCTGACCACGGTGAAGGTGCAAAACTGGGATAAGACCATTTCCACCATCCCGGCCTATTCTTTGATATCGGACTCATTCAAGAACTGGCGCGGGATGACTGAATCGGGTGGACGAAGAATCAAACGGGCAATCCATATCGACATGAACAGCATTAAGTTTTGTACCCCCCAGATGCTTGACCGCTATGAAAAATTCCAGTTGATTACCGATTACGTCAAAACCCGGCGGCAGGAAATCACCGAGCAGAACCGGAAGAATAATATCGATACTTCCGAATTGATTAATGGGCGCAATATGACCAACGTCGGTACCTTCCGCGCCTATGTTGCCGCCTATTTACGTAATCATCCCAAAATCCATAAGGAGATGACCTTCCTTGTCCGGCATCTGCCGCCCGGTCCAACCGGCCTGCCGATAGAGATTTATGTCTTCAGTAATGATCAGGTATGGGCCAATTATGAGGCTATTCAGGCCGACATTTTCGATCATATCCTGGCCGTTATACCCATGTTCGAATTGCGTGTCTTCCAAAACCCGACCGGTCACGATTTTCGTACGATTACCAATAGTACAAAGCCACCTTTATAAAAGGCAAACCGGATTGTATTTATCTTAATTTAACTTTATTATCCGGTTTTTATAGTACAAAAAATGGAATTGTATTTCTTATCTCTTGACAAAAACACGGTACAATAATATTTTTATATATCCAGAATAATTCGTAAATAGTTACTGAGCAAAATTTCATCAAGCATTTCCAAACTGTTCTTAGCTCAGCGAATTTCCAGGTTTCTTCCAGGT
>JBFMFJ010000412.1:0-3363 GCA_040752235.1 Candidatus Zixiibacteriota bacterium
ATAGACATTCAACCGCGGATAAAAGGCAGCCATATTTATCATATCCATGCCCATGGGATTCTTGTAAAATGCGTGATAAAAATAGAGGGCGATATCGGCTGAGCCGATATACCGGCTGAATCTTGCGGCCAGTTCCCCGTTCTTGAATTTGGCTTCTGGCATCCGGCCTTCAAAATAGTTCTCCTCGCCTCCCACGATTGCGCCGACCATCGGATTGAAATAGCTCAACCTCTCCCCGGTCGGAATTCGATTGGGTGTAAAACGAGGTGTATAGACCAGTGAAAATGTCCCCGGCCCGGTGTATAATGCCGCCCGCAACGCATTCTGCGGAGCTTTCAAATACTGATCATCACGACCGGTGAAAAAAGAATTATAATCCTTGGCGAAAAGGTCATTGATAAAAATCAGGTCGCCGGTACCCCAGGTAATGATCTGGCGTCCGATTTTAAAATCCATATTATTACCGACTTTGAATTTCACATACCCCTCGCGAAGCTCGAAATCATAGCTGGGATCATTGTAGTCGTCATAGACAAAGTCCAGGCGGCCGAAAAACTCGGCGCCTTCGGTATATGATTCCAGCCGCATCTGCATCCGGGTTTCCGAGGCGGTCAATTCACTTGAAGTCGGATTCCTGGAATCCAGCCCCCCGCCATACAGCCCCTGGAGGAAGCCGGAGAGTGTTACCTCTCCGGCCTGGGTTGCGGGAGTTCCCATGAGCAAAAGCAGAGCAAAAAGAGAGAAAATATTTCTATATTTCGACATCTTACAGACTCCCTCCCTTAGTGAATAAACTCGCGTGGCGGATTCTTCAAAAAGCGCTCCGTGAATACGTCTTCATTCATGCCGACGTTATAATCGATACTGCTGAATTCCACAGTCGTGTACTGGTTCTTCCTGACATCGGTCATCTTGCGCAGAGTTGCCGTCACGATACCTTCGATCGTGTCTATTTTTTCAGCAGTGAAGACACGCTCGAGTTCGCCCTTCTTGTCATAATATTCTTCCTTTAAAGGGAGGAAGTTTTCTTTGTCAATGTTGGATATCTTTTTTGAGAAACCCTTGTAATCCGTTTTGGGAATCGACTCTATTATATACACGTCACGGTCATTGTATTTTTCTTCTCCGATAATTTTATGATTATCCTCACTCCAATGTCTGCCCGAGACATCTTCATAAGTAAAATCGGACCCGACAAAACTCGAATTCTTGTCATCGGCGGAAATTCTCTTTACGAGATCGACCGAAGGAACATACAGCCACCGGTTATCGGTCGCGAAAGGAATCTTGTGGACCATGAATGTCAGCCTGGAAACATCACTGGGCTGTCTGAAATATGTATAATAATCCTGCTTGCCGCCTTCTTCCAGATCGAGACGCAGCATGGTAAATTCTCGCAGGCGTTCCTTGCCCTTGGAACTGACGATTTTCATCGTAACTTCGGCAACGCCATCGTCACCGGAGTAAAACAGCGCCAGATGCGATTTCTTCATGATTTCCTCGGCCCGATTATCCTGAGCAAAGAGACTAATCGAACCGGCAAACAGCATCAGTGCCAGCGCCATCATAATCTTCTGAAACTTCATTTTATCCTCCATTAATATTTTTCAATTTTATTCAATTCATTCAGCCACTGGAATTTTGTGTTGCTTCCTGTCAGCAACCTCGACATCGGGGAAAAGGCGTTTGCGCATGACGATGAATATCGAAGGCAGGAGCAGCATCGTTACGCCACCGGAAACCATCATGATGGCGAAGAAGAAGGAGCCAACCGTAATGTACGGGACCAGCGACGAGAAAAACATCGGCACGAATCCGATTGCAATGACCAGCACGTTGCGGCCTATCGCCCGACCCAGTTCCTCGAACAACTGCGGGAAAGTCTCATGGAAATTCCCGGTCGTCTCATGAATATATTTGGCCCGTTTGATAAAGTGGATGGCAAAATCAATTGACAAGCCCAAGGTCAGCGAGGACAGCACCGCTACTGGCATGTCATATGGTTTGCCGATGTACCCGATCGCAGCATAGATGGCCATAATGGTAATGCTGAGGGGAAGCATCGAAATGAAACCCAGTATCGGAGATCGGAACAGGAATATCATCATGATGAAGACGACCACAAAGGAACCCAGCAGCGACGAGCGCATGCCGCCCACCATTTTTTCCTGCCAGACGACATTGACATATGGCAGCCCGGCCCAGTTAACATCCATTTCTGCCGGAGGCGGATTTTCTGCAATAAATTGCTCAGTCTCTTTTATAACTGACATAACCGATTCGTTGTCGCCTTCGCGCAACTGCACCCATAAATTGGCCTTGGCATAATCCTGGGTTATGAATTTGAACAGGTCGTCCGGATCTCCTCCCGATATTTCGTACAGGAACAGGTCCTGGGCCACTTCATCCTGATCATCGGGAATGGCGAACTTATTGGGATCGCTGTTAAACAATTCGTAGCGGACTTTCTTGACGACATCCGTTACGCCGGTTACAGCGCCGACGACTTTATTCTTTTCCAGATGGCGCTGGAGTTTTTCGATATATTTAAGAGTCTCAGGATTCTTCATCGCATCCGGATCGCCGCCGTCAAGAACCAGATAGTTCATATAGGTTCCGGCAAGGTGCTTGTTCAAAGTGGCATCGGCGATGCGCAAAGGATGATTTTTCTTGAACCATTTGACCGGGTTGTCATTGACGACAATCATGCTCAGGCCGACTGCAGCCACCACCATTATTACCGCCGTTCCGAATAAAATACCCTTATAGTATCGTTTGCTGAAATCCCGGAAGAAGTACATAATCCGAGATAATAAACCGCGGCTGTCATCGGTATGTCCGAAATTGCGGAGAGCATGATCCGAAAGCAGGACTGCAAAGGCCGGATTAAATGTGATGGACAGCAACCAGGCCACGAAGATGCCGAAGGCCACAAAAATACCGAAAACACGCACCGGCGGAATCGGTGTCATCGCCAGTGAAAGAAAACCGACAATAGTCGTCACAGTGGTGAACAGAATCGGAATAAACAACTCGGCAATAGTGTTTCTTATAGTTGTCTTTTTATGTTTGTATTTTTGATACCGGTCATGGAAAGATGATATAATGTGAATCGAATTCAGCACGGCGATCGGTATCAAAAATATCGGAATCATCGAGCTCATGATATGAACTGTATTGCCGGTCAGAATAAGCAGACCCATCGCCCAGATTACGGAGACAACAGCAACAATCATCGGGGCAATGATGATTTTCAGGTTACGGAAGAATATCAGCATCAATAGAAAGATAATTGCCCCGGCCAGCGGCGCCGATACCGCCATCTGTTTAAACATTTCGGCCCCGAAGCTGTCTTCAGCAACT
>JBFMFJ010000413.1:0-3355 GCA_040752235.1 Candidatus Zixiibacteriota bacterium
CTCCGGCAATAATTACCATCCAGTAGCCGGTGACAAACTGATTAATCCAAATGAGCATTCTTGTCGGCAGAGGAAGGGAAGCCCCCATCTTGGAATAAAACGTCATAAACCTTGGGATGACAAATGTAATCAGGACCACAAAGGCACCCATAATCGCGCCGACAACGGCCAGAGGATACCGCGTTGATGATTTTATCTGTCGGTTCAATTCCATGTCGCGTTCGAGCATTTCCGACAGCGAATCCAGAATTGTATCAAGCTGCCCTGAGACTTCGCCGGCGGCAATAGTAGCACAGTAGATGCTGGGGAATATCCTGGGGAATTCCTCCATTGATTCCGATAACGAACGTCCGGCCTGAACCCGGTCGCGAATCTTCTGTATAGCACCGGTGAAAAAGCTTTTAGGGTCTCCGATCTTTATCATGGCCAGAGCATTCAATATGGGAATACCGGCCCGGTACAAGGTCGACAGACTGCGTGTAAAAATAATTAAATCCTCATATAACCGGCCTTTCATGAATCCGAAAAGCCCCGGGCGCTCTTCCGATTCCTGACCGGCGATCTGTGTCGGCACCAGATGTTGCTCGGCGAGAATGGCCGCCACTCTTTTGGCATCCTCCGCCTGAATAGAGCCGGTGACCAATTCACCTGCGGCGGTTCTGGCTTTATATGAAAATATCTTAGGCATTGACGGTTGATTCTTGCTGAATGCCGACTGTTGATTCATGGTCGACAATGGATATTACACGCAGCAGTTCCTCGAGAGTGACTTCACCGCTGCGAACCTTATCCAGGCCTTCCTGAAAGAGGGGGCGATACCCTTTGCTTGCAGCATAATTTCTCAACTTCACATCCGAAGCATCATTAATAATCATTTCCGACATGACATCATCGACCATTGCCAATTCATAAATTCCGGTCAATCCTTTGAATCCGGTCATTCGGCAGCGGTTGCAGCCGCTGCCATGCATAAATTTTATTTTGCCGGCTTCATTCTGAAGCCCTGCAAGTTTGATTTGAATCTCCTGCGGTTTGTACTCCTCGAGGCAATTGGGGCAATTGGTGCGGAGCAGCCTTTGAGCCAGAACGCCCTTCAGGGCGGAGGCTACCAGGAATTTTTCCATTCCCATATCGATAAGCCGGGTGATGCTGCTGGGAGCATCGTTGGTATGCAGGGTGGAGAAAACGAGATGTCCCGTCAAGGCCGACCGCAGGGCCATAATTGCCGTCTCGCTGTCGCGGATTTCACCGATCATGATGATATCAGGATTCTGCCTCAGGATATATCGCAGGGAAGAAGCAAATGTCAACCCGGCCTTTTCATTGGTCTGGACCTGGTTAATAAGGGCCAGTGAATATTCAACCGGATCCTCTACCGTAATTATATTTTTCTCGACCGAATTGATTTCCTTCAAAACCGAATAAAGCGTCGTGGTTTTACCACTCGATGTCGGCCCGGTTATCAATATCAATCCTTCTTTTAATTGAATTAGCCGACGCCAGTTTTTGAGGATAGTGTCGGAAATGCCCAGTTGATCCAGACCCATCTCCAGAATGCGCCGATCAAGAATTCGAATAACGACTTTTTCGCCGTGTATTGTCGGCAGAGTGGATATTCGCAGATCGACATCGGAGCCATCGACTTTGATCATTAACCGTCCGTCCTGGGGGAGGCGCTTTTCGGAAACATCCATGTTGGAAGCCACCTTGATACGCGAAATAATTTCGGACTGAAGGTTTTTGGGCGGCGAGGCTTCCTCTTTCATAATCCCGTTAATACGATACCGGACGCGCAACTGATCCTCATCAGGCTCGATATGAATATCCGAGGCTTTGGTTTTGACGGCCTGATTGATTATGAGATTGACCAGTTTAACCACCGGCGCATCATCTTCCTGAAAAACGGCCATTCTTTGTTTTTGGGCGATGGCCTCTTCGGCCATCCGGTCAGGATAGGCGCCGATAACTCCGCTGAGAGAATCAGCCACCGAGTAATACTGGTCAATGGCGGCGTTAATCTCAGTACGCGAGGCCACCACTCTTTTAACATCGCATTTGGTCAGGTATTTCAGTTCTTCGATAGCAATAATATTCAGTGGGTCGGACATAGCAACGGTCAGGTTGTCGCCGATCTTAAAAGCCGGAATCAAGCCATAACGGCGGGCCACCTCGACCGGCACCAGGCTGATGACGGCCGTGTCAATAACCATTGATTCAAGTGATATGCGTGGAATTTTGAGTCGTTCGGAAATGGTATCGATCAACTCCGCCTCGGTAATCATCCCGGATTCGACCAGAATCTGACCGATCTTACGACCCGTTTTTTTCTGTTCTTTAAGGGCTGCTTCGAGCTGGTCCTTTGTGATAAGACCTTTTTCTATGAGAATATCGCCAATTTTTTTTCGAAACATAAACTAATTGTCTAAATCGTTGATTTTCTATATTATTCGGAATATTTTCGGTTTGACTTAACCGGCTATAAAATGATAACAGAACGGTCGGCCAGGGATTTGTTCTAAAAAGCAATTGGAGCCTAAAAGAGGTCTGGTTTGGGAATCATTGATGCCATAATTGACAAAAAAATTACATTATGGGGCTTATTTTTGATCATTTTAACTCTCGGGGGCGGAGCGGGCGCAGAACCGGAAACGAATGATCCAATTTCGCAGGTTTTAATCGATTCCATCTCCATTGAAAACAATAATATCTTCAATCCGGATTCAGCCAAGTATGATCTCTGGATTTTTCATCTGGCCAACAGATTACATATCAGAACAAAAAAATATGTCATCGCCAGAGAACTGTTGCTCGATAAAGGTGAGCCCTTTTCCCGCCGTCTGGCCGATGAATCCGAACGGAATCTCCGCGCCCTGCCTTTTCTGTGGAATGCCCAATTGAATATGGTCAAGGGGCCATCCGGGGAAAATGTCTTGAAGGTGACAACCTCGGATACCTGGACACTTCTGGGCGGGATGTCAATAAACAGAAGCGCCGGGGAGACAGTCGTCCATATGCGAGCCGAAGAGCAGAATCTTCTGGGAACCGGCCAATACGTTTCCTTGCACCATTATGTTAGAGATACGCTTGAGGACTATTCACAATTTTCATTTCTGGAGAGGCGCCTATTTAACTCGCGTATGTTTTTACAGGTATTTTATGACGGCAATCCTGAAATAGGACAGACCTCTGTTTCACTGGGACGGCCGTTTTTTTCACTTGATTCAAAGTACAGCGCGCAGCTTGACTATATAAGCTGGGATCGCCGTGATGACTATTACGAAAGCGGGTACATAATCGCCCAGAATAAAATAGAAGGAAATCAACTCGTCTTTAGCGGCGCCAGTCGGACCGGCTC
>JBFMFJ010000414.1:0-3325 GCA_040752235.1 Candidatus Zixiibacteriota bacterium
TCATCCCGCCCGACATCGAGAATACTGCAAAAACCGAATACAGATTTAATAAGGGGAGGAGAAAAAATATTGTATCAAAAAGGGTTTTTGCGTCTCTTATATTAGGCAATCAAAAAATCACTGTCGGTTTTAAGCCGAATTCGTGAGTCGCTATCGATTACATCATGGGAGGTAAGGGGATGAGAAAGAAGCTGTTATTATTGCTGATCGGTTTTTGTCTTTTGCTGTTTTTGGGCTTTATGTCGTGCTGTGATGACTGCCCGACCTGCCCGAAAGAGGAGGAGCCTGAGTTGGGCAATTATAGGCTTTATGCTGCCGATGGCATGAACCAATTCCTGATGTCGGTTGATATACCTGCCGACACAATAATCGACTCTATACGGCTCGATTATTACCCAAGTGATGTCTTTGTCACACCGGATGGTGGAAAGGTGATAGTAGTGGGCGGCCCAACACATGTTTATAACACTGCGGATTTATCATCCATCGAAATGCCAGTCAAGGCCGGCTTATACTATTTTGACGGCAGCGATAATTATGGAGCATTGGTCGCCAATAAGTTATATTTCATTGATCCGATTAATTTGACACCCTATGATTCGCTGGAACATCCCGGCAATATTGATATTAATCTTGGGCAATATTTTCTGGATACGGTGACGGATCGATTTTTCGAATCGATTATCAGATGGGAGGATACGACCAACGCCGTTTACCTGTTTGACTGCAGAACAAGGACACTGACTGACTCGATCATTTTCCCGCAGCATCTGGGCGCATTTCTGAACATCGCTTATAACTGGCTTACAAATGACTTATACATAATCAGTCTATACAATTCAACATACTCATTTTTCTACCAATATGATATAGATGCCGATTCCATGATTAGCCCATTGCCGTTAATACTGCGAAAGCCGTACGGTTCCATAGCCATATCTCCTGACGGAACGCGGGTTTATCTGACCGACAGCGGCCACGGCATGTTTGGAGAGCCGCCTATTCATCCGATCTGGGTTATCGATGCTCTGATAAATCAACCGATCTGCTGGATTCCAAATTATGATTCCGCCGGTGTAATAGCGCCTTTTTTCGGTCAAATAATCCTGACACCGGACAACAGATGGGCCTATATAGGCAGCAACTCCAGTTCTGGCGGCGGAGTCCCAGTCGCTGTCGTCGATCGGCAGGTAAACAAAATCGTAAGAAGAATCAGTCCATATCTGGCCTTTAGTTCGAGGATAGCCATAGGGCCAATACCATAAACATGAGGGGGAGTGAAAAATGAAAAATCAGACTGTAATTATGCTGACAATTATTGTCATATTTTCAATGCTTTCAATATCCAGCGAAGCAGAACATTACTACTGTCGACTCGGAATAAAACCGTTGATAGAATGTGATTCCATTGTAACCGTCAAATTCGATCCGAATATTCCGGGCATGGACTACGAGGAATTCGCTTTTCAAGTAGAATGTCTGGATGAGAGTTATCCGGTGGAAGCCGGCGACCGCAATTTCTGGATTTATCATATTAACTCAGCCTTCACGGTCGATTCAGCTCTTGAAATGCTAGGTTCAATACCGGAAGTATTATTAGCATTTCCGGCTTTTAAAGATTCTGGCGGGGGCGTATATAAGCTGTCCGATTTGTTTGTAATATCATTCATTGATACTGTCAGCCAGGGTACGATAGACAGCTTATATGCATATTATGGCATTGATCAGATTGAGGGGCCACTGGAGATAACGGGAAGCCGGCGTGTTATCATCACGTCTCAGTCACCGGGGAATCCGCTGGAAATAGCCAATCTTTTTTATGAATCCGGTCTTGTTAAGTATTCGCAACCGGCTATGATCGCACCAGAATTGCATGGTATTGAACCAAATGATCCATTATTAATTCATCAATATTTTCTCGACAACGGAATGTATCCCGAAATTGATATCGATGTTAAAAGGGCATGGGAAATAACAGCCGGAGCCAATAATGTGGTGGTGGCTGTGATTGACGCCGGATGCATACGTCATCATGAAGATTTTGACAGTACTAGAATATTATGGGATTGGGGATGGGATTATTATGACCATGACACTATTGTTGATCATATTAGAATCCCAGTGGAGGATGATGATCCAAGCCCGGGTTATGAAATCGGCCATGGAGTTGCCTGCCAAGGAATAATTTCGGCGAAAATAAATAATACGTTAGGTATAGCGGGTATTGCGTCGGGCTGCAAAATAATCCCGATAAAGATTTTCAACTATTATGGCTGGGGCAGCAGCGATCCGACGATACCTGAAAAAGCTATCAATCGGGCTTTGGGGTATTTTCGGTTTTATAAGTATGTGCCACTAGTAATAAGTTGTTCATGGGGTTATCGACCCGGAATATATTATGATAATATTGCGGATATTATCGATGAAGCCGCCAGCCTCGGTGTTCCAATTGTGTTCTCGAGCGGTAATTATGGCGAGGTTTATTACATCGGCCAGTCAATCAGTTTTACGGCCGCTTTGGAGACAAGTATCGGCGTCGGGGCAATTGACAGGGATGGCGACCATTGGCTCTATAGCGGTTCTGGGCCGGGTATAAATGCCGTGGCGCCATCGGGAGATGCGTCTATTATTTATGGTGATATGTATACCACCGATCAGGAAGGCTATGCCGGGTACAATCCAATTGAGAGAACCTGCGACAGCACCAGCATGGATTACATATGTTTCTTCGGCGGCACTTCGGGCGCCTGTCCAGAAGTTGCTGGTATATTGGCATTAGTACGGAGCCGCAGACCTGATATTAAATCATTCGATACATTAAGAGCAATTATCGACAGTTCTGCAATTGACGGCATTGGTGATTATTATGATACTCCCGGCTGGGATCCCTGTTATGGCAATGGTCTGGCCAGCGCTTTCAGGGCGCTAGCGGCGGTCAGCCGTGGTGATGCGAATAATGACGGACAGGTCAATATGCTTGACGTGAATTACATTATCGCCTACCTGTACCAGCAAGGACCGGCACCGGTACCTGATGTAATTATTGCGGATGCTAAATGTGACAGAGCTGTAAACATTCTGGATGCGATTTATATTATCAACTACCTTTATAAAGGCGGGCCGGCTCCACAGATATGCTTTGAGTATGACTATTAATTGGTTCATGACAATAGCCAAAAAAATGCCGGGTTTTCCAGCCCGGCACTTTTTTAATAAAGGCCAATTCGTTCCTTGGGATTCCCGGCTCGGTGATTATAAAGAGGAGAGACAATTTGAAGCTTGCGGGCCGATCTTGGCTTTCAGGCATTAGGGGACACGACATCAG
>JBFMFJ010000415.1:0-3304 GCA_040752235.1 Candidatus Zixiibacteriota bacterium
GAAATAATGGGATATTTTTTGACCAGTTTCTCGTAATAGTCAATCATTTGATCCGACGAGAATTTCTTGCCTTCGCTTTTCAGATTGTAAATCTTCTTCTTATCATCATAGAATTCGGTTGAAGCCGGATCCAGCGCCAGCAGAATATCCTTGCCCGCCTTGTATCCCGATTTGGTGATCGCTTCCATGATGACTTCCAGAGCTTCTTCATTCGATTTCAGATCGGGTGCGAAGCCGCCTTCATCACCGACCGAAGTATTGTATTTTCTGGCTTTGAGCACCGTTTTGAGGGAACCGAACACTTCGGCGCCCATCTGAAGCGCTTTGGAAAAGCAATTCGCCCCCACCGGCATGATCATGAATTCCTGCAGATCGACATTGTTGTCGGCATGTTTGCCGCCGTTGAGGATATTCATCATCGGCACCGGAAGAAGCTTGCAGTTGCTGCCGCCGATGTACTCATACAGGAATCGGCCGACTGATTGTGCCGCCGCCTTGGCCGTGGCAAGAGATACACCCAAAAGGGCATTGGCACCCATTTTTCCCTTATTTTCGGTGCCGTCAAGGGAAATCAGGAAATTATCAAGGGTCACCTGGTCATAAGGATCAATATTATTGGAAAGAATGGCCGGTGCGATCTTCTTGTTGACGTTTTCAACCGCCTTGAGCACCGATTTACCGAAATATATTTTGGGGTCGCCGTCACGAAGCTCGACAGCTTCATGAGCCCCGGTCGAGGCACCCGAAGGTACCGCCGCCCGGCCGAGAGTCCCGTCGGTCAGGACAACATCAACTTCTATAGTCGGTGTGCCGCGGGAGTCAAGGATCTGGCGCGCTGAAATAAAATCATAATCAGACATTGTTACTTCCTTTCACGAGAAATCACAATTTGGGGACAATTTATTTGTCCGGAAAACCGGTTTCAACATAAAAATAAAATCCAGCGTTTTCCCATACGAATAAGCCGCAAGCGCTTATTGGTCGATAATATAGCCGGAGAAAAAACTTGGAAATAGCGCCTCAAAACCATTATATTGGCGCAAAATGAAGAATTCCTTTAAAAACAAAAAAGTCCTGGTAACCGGCGCGGCCGGTTTTATCGGGTCACATCTGACCGAGATGCTCCTTAAAGGCGGCGCCCATGTAACGGCGCTGGTGAGATATACCTCATCCGGCCGAAGCGGCTGGCTTGAGTATCTGCCCCCTTTAGCCAAAAGCAGATTAAATATAATCCATGGTGATGTTCGCGATCCGGATCTTTGCCAGGCCGCCGTCAAAGGAAATGATTATATCTTTCATCTGGCGGCCCAGGTAGCCATACCATATTCATATATTGCGCCGCGTGATTTTCTGGCAGTCAATGCGGTCGGAACGGCTAATATGCTTCAGGCGGCAAGGGCCGAAAAAGTCAAGAAATTCCTGCAGGTATCAACGTCGGAAGTTTACGGCACGGCGCAATACACCCCGATCGATGAGAAACATCCACAGGTCGCCCAATCGCCGTATGCCGCCTCAAAAATAGCCGCCGACAAAATGGTGCAGTCATTCTATCACAGTTTCGGGATGCCGGTCGTAACGGTGCGACCCTTCAATTGCTATGGGCCGCGCCAGTCGGCACGAGCTGTTATCCCGACTATAATCCTGCAGGCGCTTCATGGTAAAACCATCAAGCTCGGCAATATCAATTCCAGCCGCGATCTCAATTTCGTGAGTGATATCGCATCCGGAATGATTAATGCCTGCTTTACGGAGAAGACGGCGGGTATGACCATGAACCTGGCGTCGGGCCGGGATTATCCAATAAGGGAGTTGGTTAATATAATCGGCGATATATTGAGCAAGAAGCTCCTGATAAAGACCGAAAAGAGGCGGGTAAGGCCAATGTCATCTGAGGTGTGGCGGCTGGTAGGCAACAGCGCTCTGGCAAATAAAATGATCGGATATAAATCGACACATTCGATACAGGTTGGATTGAAGAAGACCGTGGAGTTTTTCGAGAAACATATAGATATGTACGCCAAAGAGGATTATCAGCCGTGAGGCGGAAGCGCGAAGCAATCAGTCAGGCGGTAATACTTGCCGGCGGCGAGGGGCGGCGTCTTCTGCCCTATACGAGGGTCCTGCCCAAACCTCTCTGGCCGGTCGGGGATATTCCGATTGTCGAAATTCTTATCCGCCAACTGGCCGCGGCCGGGATCAAAGAGATTATTATGGCGGTCGGCTATCAGGCCGATCTGATTCGAATGATTCTCGGCGATGGGCGTCAATTCGGTATTAATATCAAGTATTCTCAGGAAAAGAAACCGATGGGGACTGCCGCGCCGCTGCCAAAGATAAAAGGGCTCAAAACGAATTTTCTCGTTCTTAACGGTGATCTTCTGACCGATTTGCCCTTCAGGGATTTTTTAAGAGCGCATCTGACCGGGGATTCGCCGGCGACGGTCGCTGTTTTCAAACGATCGGTAAAAGTCGATTTCGGCGTGGTGGTCGCTCCCAAAGACAAAATCGAGGAATATATAGAAAAACCGGTACTGGGATATTCGGTCTCTATGGGAATTTATGCTTTCAGGAAAGAGATTCTTGAATTTATTCCCAATCGTCATTTTGATTTTCCCGATCTTGTTTCAAAATTGATTCAAAGCGGGAAAAATCCATCAGTATATCGTTTCAAGGGGCAGTGGCTTGATATCGGGCGTCCTGATGACTGGGAGAGGGCCGATGCTCTTTTCAGAAAAAAACCGCAAGTATTTTTGCGGTAGAATACGTAAAATTTTGGTTTCCAGTCGATATTATCAACAGGACATAAATTAAGAGGAAATTTATATGAAATATCTTATAACGGGCGGCGCGGGTTTTATTGGCAGCAATATCGCCCATGAATTACTTAAAAAGGGCGAACAGGTTCGAATAATCGATAATTTCTCAACCGGGCGCCGGATAAATATTTCCGATATCGAGGACAAAATCGAGGTAATCGATGGTGATATCAGGGATTTCTGGACAGTGAAGGATGCCATAGAGGGCGTCGATTTCGTACTGCACCAGGCGGCTCTGCCCTCGGTTCCGCGTTCGGTGAAGAATCCTCTGACATCCAATTCGGTCAATATCGACGGTACTCTTAACCTGCTTGAAGCAGCCAAGCAGGCCGGTGTCAAACGATTTGTCATGGCTTCATCATCCTCGGTCTATGGCGACACTCCCGAACTGCCGAAACATGAGGGGATGTGGACCGATCCGCTGTCGCCGTATGCCGTTACCAAACTGACCGGCGAGAAATACTGCAAAGTTTTCTATCAGCTTTATG